>JAGOZX010000071.1 GCA_018058425.1 Sebaldella sp. | reverse complement strand
ATAAAAGTAATAAAAAGGGTCTCATATGGGATCAAAAGTTTTGAAATACTGAAAAAACTAATACAATTGAAGATTGCATAAGGGTTTCAGCATTTTTTGACCCCACTACTTGACAGAGAACCTTTTAATTAAAAAGGAAAATATGAATATTAAAATATCATCATATTTCCCTTTGCCTATTTATCTCAGAACTTTAGATATAACCTATCTTTTTTAATTAATTTTTTATTATACATTTTAATTGTATTACTATTGAAGCGGCTCCTGCAGAAAATGTGTGAATTATTTTTTTAGATAAATATATCTCATGTAACTTCAAAGAAAAAATTATTTTATCATTATTTTTTTCTTGAATAAATAAAAATTCAGTTTGCCCTGCTTTGCTATCACCAGAATAAATGTCTATTAAACTACCTTTAAAATCATATTTTATCAAATCTTCATAACTTATAATTTTATTTTTTATTCCTCTCTGAAAAATATATAAATCATATTTTCCGTCAAAAGTTAGATCTTTATGGACTTTCTTCAAAAAAAGTCCGTCATAAGAATCTCTCTTATATGAGTTTTCATCATAAATCAATTCATCGTATTCTTTTTCTTTTAAATATTGTTTTGTAGTTTTTGATCCACAATTACCAACCTTATACTCATTATTTAGGTTAATAAACTTAAACGTTAATAAACCACCTATAAAAATTACAGTTACCATAAATATATATTTTTTCATTTTTCTACCTCACAAATGGTTTATATGTCTTATGATATAAATCTAAAATTTTTCTTGCATTTTTAGCCGCATCATATCTACTAGTAGGCCTTTTTGGATTATCTAATGCATTTTCAAGCCCAAGGAAATTTTTGTAATAATTATTATCTGATTTTATTTCTTTTTCCACGGCTCCCTTTGACATTGAAACAATAAGTTCCGTTCTATCCAAAATAATTCCATTTGAAATATTTCCTAAAATCATACTTGCAATACCAGAAGTAACAGAAATATATGGGTTTTTTGCAAAACCTGCCAAGCCCAAGAGATTGGAAACTATCTCCTTATTTTTCATCCCTTGTTTTTCACTTCGATTTACTTTCTCTATAATTTGCGTTAGTGATTCCCCAACTTCTTCCGGAGTTTTTACTTCTCTCATTTTTTTGTATCTTTATCTTCAATATATAAAATAACTCCGCTTGTTCTAAGCACTTCTTTATAAATTTTATAAGTTCATTACAGTACACCTCTTTAGCTCCTAAATAAATATAATGGCTCTGACTTTTTTCTACATAAAGATAACATAAATTATTTTCTTTTTCTACAAAAAAACTATTTTACTCTTATTATTATTACCAATAATTTCAATATTTGCATTTCCTCTTTCTTCATTATCCCCTGTAAATCTCGTATCTGATTTAAAATTCCTCAAAAAAAATTGATTTTTTTATCATCTTTAACATAATTTCCATTAATGAAAACCTTTGTATCTTTCAAGTCCAAATAATTTAAGTATTCACTTTTCTTATCTTTTATTGTTTTATTATTCTTCATATTCCACTGGACTCAAATATCCCAATTTCTCCTGTATTCTCTTCCTATTATACCATGATTCTATATATTCAAATATCTCTATCCTTATTTCTTCCAAATTTTTAAACTTTTTTTGATGGACATATTCCTTCTTCAATGTTGCATGAAATGACTCTATACACGCATTATCATACGGATTCCCTTTTCTACTATATGATAATTCTAAATTATTTTCCTTACAATATTTTCTGTATTCTTTACTTAAATATTGACTCCCTCTATCTGTATGGATTATTGTCTATTTTATTTCTTTTTTCTCTCGTGTTAACCATTCTCTTATTGTATTTGAGCTCACCCCATACTCTTGTGATAAATATTTTTTTGTTTTCCCTTGAAGGTACAATTCTACTATCATTTTCTTAAATTCTTCTCTGTATCTTTTCCCTAAGTTTTTTCCATTCCTATCACTCCCAATTTTTAGTTTAACACAACTTCACTTTTCTTCACTCTCGTTGTCCTAATATTTGGGCCCGATCCATTATTGTATTCTTCAATTTCTAATTTTTTTTTGAAACAACTTATAAAACCTTTTTCAATATCTGTAATTTTCATTTTACTCCTTAATTCTTAGTATTTAGATGAATTCAAGTTAAAAAAAACCACCTTCCCAATGAAAGTTTGAATTAACAAGCCATCTTTCAATATAGAAGCCCCTTGCCTTAGGTTTCAATGAATGTTTAATTTTATATTTTTTTAAATATTTTTTTGCTTTTTCTTGTGTTGAAAACCTTTGAATCTTCTGTATCATCATCATACTCTTGATAAAATCCTAAAAGATAGACTCTACTTATTTCTTTTCTATCTTCTGATTTATATCTATCTATTAAGTATTTTTTTATTCTGAATTTATCTGGAAAATTTTTAAAACCATCATATTTCTTAAATTTTTCTATAATTTCTATGGCTTTTTCTTGTGTTGAACAAATACCTATATATTTTTTTCTAATAATTTGTTTTCAATTTTTCTGATATGCTCTATAAAATATATCATTTCTATAGACCTCCTCTATCAAAAGCTTTTTTTAATTGACTAAACACCAAAACTTTTATTTTTCCTCAAATATTTTTACATATTAATGCCGTTAATTAAGACATCACTGTAATAAAACCTTCACTCCATTCAAAATCATTATCAACTTCCCATTTTTCTAAATAAAAACCATCTATATGTGATTTAAAGCCTTCTTTATACTGATATTCTAATAAGGCTTCCTCCCCTTTTTTCTTACTTGAATATACTCCAATTATTCTAACTTCATCAAAAAACTTATCTTTTCCTACTGGATATGTATGAGTTAATAAATATACCACCATCACACTCTCTCCTTAATTTGTTCATATTTTTTTTCATACCATGATTTGAATCCTTTTTCATGATAATTTTTATCTAATATAAATATCCTTATTTTAAATCCTTCTATTGTTTCTTTAAAACCATCCAATATTTCATATTTTCTAACTACTTCCTCTGCTTTAGCTTTCGTAGAACAAATTCCAATCATTTTTCCTTCAAAATACTTCCCTCTTTTTTGTATATGTTCAACTAAATATAATTTCATAAATTTCATCTCCTATATAATAATATCAAAAAGATTTAGGCCATAACCCTCCTCTATCTAATGCTTTTTTTATTTTACTGTATTCTGAATTTGCTCCTTTTTTCCATTTATTTTCTCCATATTTTTCATCTAAAATACGTTTTATATATCCTTCTTTTGTTTCGTCTTTTCTAGGTGGTTTTTGTGGAACCCAGCTTGGAACATTATTAGCAGTTTCTTTTCCACTTTTCTTAGTTGTCTTTTTTGAAGCTTCTAATACTGTAGCACTTACACCTGTCATATCCATTGTTGCTTCTCCAATAGAGTTAACTGCACTTGACAACTGTGGTTTTGTTTGATTTTTAATATCTTCAATCATATTTCCAGTTGCTTTGACCCCTTTAACTGTTATCCCTGAATAAAAGTCTACATTTCTAGCTACATTAGCCTCCATTGCTTTTGCTAGTGAATCAGCCTCTTTTGCGCTACTACAATAATAAATTATTCCTCCTACAACTACCGCTGTTCCAAATATTGCTATTACCAACTCTGTCCCACTTACAACAACTTTACTTAAATCAACATTATCTGCTGCTAATGGATTCTTAGCTTTTGTGCCATCTACTCCATTTGATAATTTTTCTCCAAATATTTGTCCTAATTGCTCCGCATTTCCATTATCATTTTGTAATCCATTATTGTGTGAATAAATCTCTCCTACTTCTTCTCCTACTACTCTATTCAACTCTTTTAATGTTCCATTTGCTGTACTTTCTGTTATATAAATTACTCCATCTGATGAAAATGCTCCTTTTACCTCATGCATTTTCCCATCTGTTCCCATTAATTGTTCTCCATCTTTTATTATCACTACATCTGTTACACCATATCCTGAAAACTTATCTTTTATTACTTCTTTTAAATTTCCATCTCTATCTTTCTCTGTTATTACTAAATTTTCTTTATTTTTTACTATTTCTTCTGTCACTTTTGTTATATTTTCCAATATTTGTTTTTCTTTGAAACCCATTTCTGCGTTAGGGTCTCCTGTTTTATTATTATCCAACTTAACAGCTATTGCAGTACCTATAACTTCAGTATTTTCTAAAAGTGTATTTGTATCATTAACTAATTCTTCTCTCTTACCCTTATTAATTAAATCAGTCCCTAACTTAGTATCTATCTGATCTACCTTCTCATCCTTTGTTATTACCTGAGCTTTTTCTGTATCTGTATTTATTCCTCTATCTTCTAAATCTACTTTTGTTCCATTTTCTGTAACTACTACATTTGAAAATGTCGCGTTAGTATCCTGTTCCTTATTCTCACTTCCATATTGTATTGCTGTTTCTGGTACTGCATTCTTTCTATCTATTCCACTTAGCCCTATATTATAATTCTCACTATTATTATAATCTTTTAAATCTTCTGTTACAAGTTTTTTTGTATCTATATTTAATGGTTCATTTATACTTCCTATTATTGCTCCTGTATTTGTTAAGGTTTCATTTACCTTTATAGTCCCACCATTTTCTGCTATTATACTAGTTTGATCACTTACCCATTTTGCGTCTCCATTAGTTTGACCATAACTCATGTCTCCACCAACAGAGTTATATCCTTCCATCTCTCCTGCTGAATTTCTTACATCATTATGACCATAATTTATTCCTGCACTTGCATTCTTCCCATGTGTGTAGTATTCATCTTGTAATGACACTACATTTAAGTTTCCACCAATATCAAAGTTTATCTTATCCGCTGTTACATTGGCTCCTGCAAATGTGGCGTCTTCTTTTGTTACTAATTGGAATGTTCCTCCTGCATTTATTACTGTATTATCAAAACTTGTTGAAGTTGTGTTTGAGTTTCCTTTACTTCCATTTATTCCACCTGTTACTGTATTTCCTATTATATCATATCCTACACTTGCACCTGATGAATTTGTATCATAGGTCTATTTTTTTGGTAGTTATTCATAAGCAACATTATTGGACGTGGTTTTCGGTTAGTATTACATTAAAAAAATAGCCCGAAATCACAAGTTACTTCTCATGATTAGGGCTTTATTTTTTTATTTTATTTTAATTTTATACTAGTCAGTATGTATAAAGATATCTGAAAATATTTTAGCTTTAATATCTTTTATTTTATCATCATCATTTAAAGTAATGTATCTATTATAGCTTTTTAAATCAAATATCACTAATCTATATCCTGAACTTTGCAAATATTTTATATAATTTTCAATTTCTGATTTACTAACATCATACTCTAATGGAATAATCATCAAGAAACTGACACCTCCATACGCCTTTATAAAATCATTATAGTTTATTTTTTTTATTTCTAAGTCAGTTTTAAACTTATTAATATCAACTTTCATATTTGAATCAATTATATTTTCAAATAGAGGACTAAATTCATTTTCCATAATTTTTATATTTTTTATTTTCCCTTTATTATTTGCTATAATTTCACCAATTACTATAATTTCACTTATTTTAGTTATTCTATCTGAAGTAATTTGGCCGCCAATACCAATTTCACTATAAGTTACAGGTTCTTTGCCTAAATATAATATTTTGTACTCTTCTCCATACAATATAATAGAAAAAAGTATTAATAGAGAAAAGTATATAGTTATTTTTTTCATTTTTTCACCTTCTTGAGATTTCCTTTGTAGTTTTCTATATATTTAGCTATAGCTTCTTGAGATTCCATTAAGTAAACCAGTCTATTAACATAAGTATCAGTTTGCGGTAATGTCATAAAAATATTATTTATTTTTTGATAATTTTCAAGATTATTATCTTTTATAATTTTATTTGCATTTTTATTATCTAATTCAAATAAATGAGAATAAAAATTATGATTTCCATTTTCATGCCTTGTTCTTTCATCTACTTTTTCAAGAGAATCAAAATAATACTTTCCGTATTCTTTGTATCCCATATTTATAAAAGTTTCATTGTAAACTTTTGAATACATTCCATACAAATTGTCTCCTGGAATAAACCAATCTTTACCTTCATTTCCTAGTACTATTTTTCCTGATCCTTGTGGTATTAAAGTATACTTTGTATTAAGTTCAATCCCGTATTCTTTTTTAAATAATTCCTCAACTTTTAAACTATATTTTTGGAATATTGTATCCATTTTTTCAAAATCATTGTTTAAATATGCTTCTTTCCATTCTAAACTCATCTTTTTATATTCTGATGACTTCTCAACTTGAGTGTAGACTTTATCAATAACTTTTTCACTCATTAATTTTAAACTTTCATCTTTTTGATTTAATTGATCATATAATAAAATTAATTTAGATTTATCACTTGTTGAATAATTACTTGTTATTTTTCCTTGTTCTCCTTCAGGATACTTTGATCTTATATACAAAATTTCTTCTACTACTTGCTCCGAAGAAAGGATTGAATAGTCTAATCCTAAATCATTAGCTAATTTTTTTATTTTTTCTAATTCTTTTCGTGATTCTGGGTCTAATTCGTAATTTATCCCACCAAGAACTTCTGTTGTAAGAAATATATTTATATCACTATCACTCATTTTCTCCAAATCATTTTCTTTAAAAGAATTAACTACCTTGTTATATGTTTCTTTTATTTCATTACTAATTATAGTAACATTCTCACCAAATAGCTTTGTATCGTTAATCAACTCTTCTCTCTTACCCTTATTAATTAAATCAGTCCCTAACTTAGTGTCAATTTGATCTACTTTTTCATCTTTTGTTATTACCTGTGCTTTCTCTATATCTGTATTTATTCCTCTTTCTTCTAAATCTACTTTTGTTCCATTTTCTGTAACCACTACATTTGAAAATGTTGCGTTTGTATCCTGTTCCTTATTCTCACTTCCATATTGTATTGCTGTTTCTGGTACTGCATTCTTTCTATCTATTCCACTTAATCCAACATTGTAATTCTCACCATTATTATAATCTTTTAAATCTTCTGTTACAAGCTTTTTTGTATCTATATTTAACGGTTCATTTATACTACCTATTATTGCTCCTATATTTGTTAGAGTTTCATTTACTTTTATATTCCCTCCATTAGTAGCAATTATACTAGTTTGATCACTTACCCATTTTGCATCTCCATTAGTTTGACCATAACTCATGTCTCCACCTACAGAGTTATATCCTTCCATCTCATTTGCAGCATTCCTTACATCATTATGACCATAATTTACTCCTGCACTTGTGTTCTTCCCATGTGTGTAGTATTCATCTTGTAATGACACTATATTTAAGTTCCCGCCTATATCAAAGTTTATCTTATCTGCTGTTACATTGGCTCCTTTGAATGTAGCGTCTTCTTTTGTTACTAATTGGAATGTTCCTCCTGCATTTATTACTGTATTATCATAACTTGTTGATGTTGTGTTTGAGTTTCCCTTACTTCCATTTATTCCACCTGTTACTGTATTTCCTATTATATCATATCCTACATTTGCTCCTGATGAACTTGATTTTGTATCATTTGAATATGTATTCTTTCCTGCTGATGCTTCAAAACTTTTTGCATCAATTATTAGATTGTCTCCCACATTTATCTTCTGGTTTACAAATCTTACATCTCCTTCTGATTCTACTATCATGTTACCACCAACATTTATTTCCCCTGCTACTGATCTTGTTCCGCTTGTATTTGATTCATAACTACTTTTACTTATATTAAGTGATACATTAGCTGATATTCCGTAATTTGCTAAGTTTGTTGGATCACTTAGAGCATTTCCTAAAGTTCCTTTCATTCCATCTACTACTGCTTGTGATAAGTCTGCTCCTGCTTTTACTGTATCTCTATATAATCCTAGTCCATCTCCATATGAATTTATTAATTGTGACTTATTATCAAATCCATATTTTCCATTATTACCAAGTACATCATCAGCACTACTTACAAAGCTAGTTACTGTAGAACCTACACTTGCTGTTATTCCAATTGTACTACTTTTTTGTTTAGTCTTCTCTTCATAAGTTTCTTTTGCATCTAATAATTCTACTCCATTTACTCCTCTTATGATTAAGTCTTCACCTATATTAGCTTGCATTGCTTCTGTTCTTACTTTATTTCCTGCATCTAATACTGTACTTCCATCTGACATTAGTGTTGAGACTGCTACTACTGTGTTATTACTTGATTGCTCTAAACTATTCTTACTGTAACTTACTCCTGCCGATAAACCTCCACCACTATTTGAAAAATCTGCACTAAAGCCACTCTTCTTTTCTTTTTTACTATGATAATTATTTAGTGTATCAGCTGTAATATTAATATCATTTCCTGCTCCAATTATTATGTTCCCACCTATATTTTCTATTCCATCTTTTACTGCTACTATATTTGATGCTCTTACATTTATATTATTCCCTGCATCTAATATTACATTATTTCCTACAATAGTTGAAGCTACTGCTCCTTCTTTATAATCTTTTTCATCTAAACTATAACTTGAAAATGTTCCTTTTTTATTCTTTATTGTTTCTGTATACATTGTATCTTTATCATTTACTATATTTATATCATTTACTGCTGTCATTTGAACTACTCCATCTGACATTACAGAACTTCCCTTTATATTTATATTCTTTGCATCTATTACTACATTTCCTACTCCTGTTACTTCTGATCCTATTTTTTGATTTATTTCATATGATTCATGTCCATACTTTATCTTTTCTGTTTGAGTTTCTTTTAAATTTATTGTTGTAATCTTTACTTCATTATCTGCTTGTATATATGTTGTATCTCCTGATTCTGTTATAGCTCCTCTTGATATATAGTTATTCCCCATAATTACAGTATTCTCTCCTGCACTTATTAAACCAGTACTTTGGATACTATCAGATTCATTTGTTCTTTTTCTTCCATTTATACTATCTGTTACTTTTGTTTTATCTCCTGTTGTTATATTTACTATATCTCCTGTAGCTATTAAATTAAGATTCTCTTTTGCTCCTATTGTTGCTCCTATATTTAATATATCTTTTGATGAATTTATTAATATATTATCTCCTAGGATTTCTGCTCTTAATTCTCCTACACTCTTATTTATTACATTACTTGCATTTACATAAACTGCTTTTCCTTCGATTCTTCCTTGATTTAATAAGTCTCCACTATTCATTACCAGTGTTTCTTGAGCTGATATTGTTGTTGTAGGATTTTTCATAGTAGCTAATGTAGTTTGGCTTAAGTAAACTTGAGGCACTAATACTTTCTCTCCATTTACTTCTTTTTCTACATACCAAATTATATCACTTTTTAAGGCTGCTACCTGTTCTTTGGTTAATTCTACTCCTAATGATAATTGTAGGTTCTTACTTGTTTCCACTCCATTATCTAGTAAGTCTTTTATTAAAGCTACATCTGTTTTTCCGTTTATAAATCTTGTTCCTAAAGTTTCAAATATTACTGTATTTAAATATTTTGTTTCATAATATGAATCTCCCAGTCTTCTTGCTAGGTTCCATTCATCTTTTTCGTTATATCCTAATCTACCAAGAAAATAGTCACTTCCAAAAAACTTATTTAAATCTATATATTGTGATCTTGTTTCTAGTAAATATTTAGATGATGGATCTTTACTTTGTGTAAATAGTTTACTTATTGTATCATTAAACATGTTAGGACTAAATGGTATTACTCCATCTCTCACTACTGCTTCTATTTGAGTACTATCCACATGTATTGTTACAGGGTCATAGTACAGATTTACATCTACATCTTTTGTTGTTATTGTGCTTGGATCTACTGTTACTCCTGTTTTTACAGCTGAGTAATCATATCCATTATTTATTGTTGGTGTTCCTTGAATTACTACATTATTTCCTTCTATTACTGATACTCCGTCTGCTATGTTGTAGTCTCTTACTGCATCTGTTAAACGCCTTTCTATCGTCACTCCTGGATATCTTCTCTCATTTTCTCCATTTCCAGAAGTTTCTCTTCTTACCCAAAATGTATATTTCTCATTTCCGTCGTAAACTTTTATTGTCATTGCATCTGTTGTATTTGTTATTTTTTGTACTTTATCAGTTATTAATAGTGTTCCACCTGCACTTATTTTTGAGTTCTTATTTTCTAATTCCACTACATCTAATGTTAAGTTTCCGCCTGATAGTATTCTTCCACCACTTGTAATTAACTGGCTTGTATCTACTTTTCCTTCTAACACCTTTGTTTCATATTTTTTTCCTGAACTTGTATCTGAAAAATCTGAGGCTTTATAGAACAACTTATATGTCAAACCGTTATTTATGTCTCTCATTTCATTCGATAAACTTGAAGCAAAAAACTCAACGCTCTCTCCTACTGTCCAAACATTTAGAGATGGAAAATCCCAGTTTTTATAAACATCCCATGTGTCACCTCTTATTATATCATGTACAGTTCTATCAAATACTTTACCACCATTTTGCATGTAGTCATCATTCAAATCTCTCCAAACATTATCATAGATATTTTGTCCATCCCAAGTTGTCCAGTAAAGTCTGTACTGTCCTGATACTTCTCCTCCATTTAATAACTTATTTCCACTTAGAAGTATATTTCCTCTACTGTCTATTATTCCTCTTGTATTATCAAGTAGATTAAATCCAGTTATATTTAATGTTTGCTGTCCTACTATTTCTCCATCTGTATTATCTACATCTGCTGTTCTTATGTTTAATTCATCATCACTATAAATTGAAGCATTTGTATTTATTAATTTTGTACCTTCTATATCTAAGTTATCTAAAAACATTATTAAGTCTGTATTTGTAATATTTTGTCCTCTTAAAGTTCCAGTTTCTCCTTCAATTAGTCCATTATTTAATATATTCCCTGAACCTATTAATTGTACAGTTTGTGCTGATATTGTAGTGTTATTAGTGATGTCTCTTCCAGTTAGATTTAATATCCCTGCACTATTTAACTGCCCATTATTAATTATGTCTAATCCACTTATGAAAAGATTATCTATTCCTAAAAGAGTCCCTTGTAAGTTTAAACTTCCTAGTGTTGAAAGTGATATATTATTTCCTCTTATTAAGCCTGTATTATCATAAGAAGATAAGTTTAGTAAGTCTACTGTGGATGATTCTATTTTGTTTCTATTTACTACATTAGAATTATTAAGCTCGATCTTATCGTTACTAGCAATTGTTCCTGTATTATTTAAATTAGTATTATTTATTTTTATTTGTTCATCTGCTAAAATACTTCCTGTATTTGTTAATGTTGGTGTCAATAATTCTATATTTGCAGAAGTTAATGTTCCTCCATTATTTATACTTGAAGCTTTTAATCTAGAAATTTCTATTACATTTATCTTATTTGTATTTGTTATAGCTCCTGTTGTTTCTATATCTAGATTTGAAGTTAATATCTCTCCTGAGTTTGTAAATACTCCTCTTCCTGTTATCTTTCCTGCTGTTTTCAAGTTCCCTGTATTTGTTATAGCTTTAGTATCTAAGTTTCCTCCTACAGCCATTTCATTAATATTTTGTAAGTCTCCTGATATATTAAAATTATCAGTTACTTTTACGATTCCTTGATTATTTACATTTCCATTAGCTGTTAAGCTTTCTCCTGTACTTAATTTAGCTCCTGTTTTATTATCTATATTATTTGTAGTTATATTTTTTCCTGATATTATTTCATTAGAATTTTCAAGATTTTTTGTACTAAAATTACTCTCTGTAAGAATTTTACCATCATTTTTAGTGTTTCCACTTACAGTTATCTCTCCTGTACTTTGAATATTACCTGTATTATTAAGGTCATTTCCTACTTTTATACTTTCACCATAAGCCGTTCCTGAATTATCAAGTTTTCCTTTTATATCCAAGTTCTTTGATGCAATTACTTTTCCTGTATTTGTAGTATCTCCACCTATACTTATATTTCCTTCTGATTGTACTTCATTTGTTGTATTTAAGTTTCCTGCTATTTTCACTTCATCTTTAGCATAGATCAGATTATCTGAATCAACTGATCCATTTATTGTTAGTGACTTTTCTGTTATCATTTTTCCTTTATTTATTGTGTCATTACCTATTGTTAAGTTTTCACTAGCATTAATATTTGTATTATTTTCTAATTTCCCACTTATGTTTATGTTTTGGGCTTGAGTTCCTGCTCCGTTTAATACAGTCTTATCTGCATCTATTGTAAGGTTTCCTTCTGTGTATAGCGATCCTTCTTGTGTGAAGTTCTTTCCTTTAACATCTATAGCATTAGTTCCTTGTGCTTTATTTACCGTCACACTACCATCAGCATTAATACTGATTCTATCTCCTATTACATCTCCCTTAACACCGAGGTCAGATCCCACAGCGACTAGGTAAATTTGACGTGAATAAATTCCGCCAACAGCTGATGATGATATTAATACCTCTCCTGGATTGTCTCCTTTTTTTGTTATATTCTTAGTGTTCATATCATAATCATATTCTCCTGCAATTGCAGTTATCTCATTATCATTATTTAGCTGACCATTTATTTTTATTTCTCTTGCAAGTATTCCAAGATTTTGAGCTGTTTTAGCATTAAAACCACCAGCTCCAATTTCTATTCTACCATCACGTACCATTACTGACATTAGATCATCAGTAATTCTACCTGTTGTAAACATTACATTACCAAATCTTCCTACAAGTCCTCCATTTAAATAGATTCCTTTTTCGTTTGATAGAAAAAAGTCCATATTTCTAACTGACGCAGCTTCGATAAATCCCTTGATCATTGATGGATCATTACTTACTCGAATTAGAACTGCCCTTGCAGCAGCTCCGTCATAATTAGAGTTTGGTGTTATTAAGCCCCCTAGTTCACTTCGGTATATTGAACCGTCCTGGGCAGAAATATTATTTAGTATCAAATTTTTCTCGTCTACAGATAGGCTTTCAAAATTATTTACAGAAACGCCATTTTTTCCTGGGTTTGCCATCTCTATCATTGGCGTTCCGTTAGGAGCCGTTGTGATCCTAGCCGTCTCTCCACTTTTTATTCTTATTAATTGATCTCCTAATACGGTATTTGAGAACATCATCAATAGCAAAATTAAAGATATACTTTTACGTACCAATTTTCTTAAATATTTTTCTTTCATATTACCACCCTATTTTCATTTTTAAATCTAATAAAAAATAGAAAACTATATCAAATTTTTGTATTAAGTTATTTTTATCAATTTATTTTTTGCAAAACTCAGTTGATTATCATAGCTTATATTTTCTCTAGTTTTCTATTTTCTTCTAATTATATTCTTTTAAAACTTCACTCCTACAGTTACATAAACATTTTCACTGTCTTTATCTATATAGCTTGAAGCCTTATCTGGTTTTGTGTATGCAATATCAAAGTTAAATATCTCCCCATAATATTTTAGCCCCACTACAAAACCACTCATATATCCCGTTCTATATATATCGTGTACTTCATTATTCCATGACTGTCCAAAATCATATCCTATATATGGTGAAAAACTACCTACCTTATCAATATTTAGGTTATATGAAAATTCATTTTTCACATAATAACCACTATCCCCTTGAATAGAGTCTCCTTTATATCCTCTTACTGTATATTCATCTCCCATACTTATTTTTTCACTTCCATACAGTACATCTTCACTATATTGTGCTACTCCAACAAGTCTATAAGAAAATCTTTGATTCCCTATTTTTATTGGTCTATACCAATTTATATTTAAATTATATCTATCAAACTCTGCTTTTGGATCATATACACTTCTTCCTTCATCTTTTACTGCTTCAAACCATGGCAGTCCTCTATCATAAGAAACATCAAACCCCAATACTCCACCAAATAGTCCTCTACTATAATTAACTCCAAGAGTCCCTATCGTTAACTTTCTATCTACTAATTGTACATCTTCAAAGTAATTTTCATTTGTTTTTAGCTTTAATCCGCCATTTACGCTAATCTTACTCATCTTATTCCTATATACTACTCTATCTGCATTTAAATTGAACTGCGTAGACTTTCCGCTTGTATCATAAAGCGTATTATATCCTTCAGTACTACTTATATAGTAAGAATGACTATATCCTGTGCTAAATGTCCAATATCTAAAAGGTACCGAATAATTTAGTGACCAATCTTCATTAAACCGCTCTGGTTCTAAAGCAGCTCCTGCAGGTAAGTATTGCCCTTTTCCAGTATAAATCTTCCCTGGATCTAATGTAAATGAAGCACTTGATGGATCATATCTTGATGGTCTACTATTTCTCCCTCTTTGATATGAAGCATAAAAGCTGTCATTTATACCTAATAGGTTATCCTTTGATACATCAAACTTTGCCCTGTCTCTTCCTGTACTTTCATCTCCATAGTTATTATATGAGATATTTACACTATATGATTTGCTTTGCTTATTTTCTATTTGAAATAATGATTCTCCCACATTTGCTCCTGGAGCAATTTTTATCTCTACATTATTTGAATTTAGTCTATTAAATTGATCTGTTGCTTGTTCAGTATCTTGTAGCTTTAGTATATGATCATCATTTTTAGGAACTGACATAAATACTTTTGCTCTATCAAAAAAGCCATTATTATTTAATTCTGAACCTTCTACTTTTCCAATTATTGTTATTACTTTTATTACTCCGTCACTTAAATTTTGTGTATCACCCAATTTTACTCTAGTAGTTATATATCCTTTTTCTATATACTTGTTATTAAAATCTGATAATAAATTATTTATATCTTTTGAATTCAATTTTCTATTTATATATTTACTTGTTACTTGTTTTATTTCACCTTTTGACAAAAGATTATACTCATCTGACAGCTCTATTTTCTTTATAAAAAACCTTACTTTACTGTCCTCCACTTGATCTGTCTCTAATGGCTTAATCTCTTTTCCAAAATCTTCTCTTTCCAGTTCCCTTTGTCTTCTCTCTAATTCCTCTTGTCTTCTCTGATTTTCTATTATACTATTATTTCTATCTATTACATCTCTCACTCCAGCTGGAAATAAAAGATTTCCTAATAAAAAAATAGCTATTGCTTTTTTCCTCATAACTTTCACCCTTTCTTTATAACCCTTTGAATCTACTTTGTCATTAATTATAACTTAATACTTTTTAATTGTCAATAAAAATTTTAAATAAATAAAAAAACAGGTTAAAAATAACCTGTTTTGTTTATTTAAAAAGAGTAATTACTCTCCTCTATCTAATGATAAATTTAATCCTGCTCTTAATTTAGTATCTCCATATCCTGAGTAGTCTTTTCCATCAGTTTTACCTTTTTGTTGATCAATTGCATCCCATTTCACATAAGGCATAACTCCTACTTTTCCTATAGATGTATCAAATGTATGCTTGAAAGAAGCTTTAGGGCTTAAATAAAATCCATTTACATAATTCCCGTTACCTGTTTGCATTTCATATTCATTTTCCATATCTACTCCTACACCAAATCCATAGAATCTAGGTGAGTCATAAGAAACTACACCATCATAATCTAAGTATACTGAATTTCTTCCATCAGAATCAGTACTCTTAGTATTTGTAGCATCTCTCCAATGGTTTTTAAGATCTAGGTTATAAGTAACTGTACCAAATCTTCCTTGAGCTATTGTCCCATTGAAATTGAAGTCAAAGTTACCTCCGATTCCTTCAGTTCCTGCATCTTTATAATCTCTACCATATGTTTTTTCTTCGATAGCAGTGTGTCCTAATCTGTTTGTATCTCCATCTACATCATTATAATAAACGAATTGAGCTGTAAAAGTTCCCTCTTGTCCTAATAACTTAAATCCTACAGTTGGTCCAAAGTAGTACTCATTTCCATGTCCTTGGCTACCAAATTCATCACTTGTGTAACCTTCATATTTCCAACCTAATTTAAAGTCTCCTACAAATGCTCCATGAGAAAAATCTTTAGCTAAGAATACGTCATTATCCCATCCGCCACCAATCCAATGGCTATTTGTATTATAATAATCTTTTCTTAAAAAATCAAAATTAAAACTAAGACCTTTCCACTCATCATCTAAACTCAAAGTTCCAGTGAATTCATTTCTCCACTCATTTAAATTTAAATTTGTTCTATTATCTAATCCTCCATGGATCCCTCTCCAATGAGAATCAAGATTTAAATTTGTAAACTCGTCGGCAACAGCTACTCCCGAAATAACTGTCATAAAAGCTAATAACCCGAATAATTTTTTCATCTAATTTACCTCCACAATATTTTTATATTTTTGCTACTTATTTATACCACATAAAACACATTATGTAAATACTTTTATGTATATTTATTTTATCTTTACTTTGTTATAGTGGCAACTACACCTGAAGCAACAGTTCTTCCACCTTCTCTTATTGCGAATCTTAATCCTTCTTCCATTGCTATTGGATGAATTAATTCTACTGTCATTTCTATATTATCTCCTGGCATTACCATTTCTA
>JAGOZX010000070.1 GCA_018058425.1 Sebaldella sp. | reverse complement strand
ATATGTTAATGCATTTGTTCCTTGACTAAAATCTGATGTTACAGTTACATCTTTTATATTAAATCCATCTGCTTCAAATTTTACTGAACTAGAAACTAAGAATTTTGCATTATAATCTTCTGATGCGTGGTCATTAGCTGTTATTTCTGCCAATGTTGGAATTCTAACTGTGGTAGGGTCTACTTTAACTTTCACTACCCCATCCTGTGGAACTTCAAAATATCCATCTACTTTTATTACTCCTGAATTTATTATTTCTGGAGCCTTATAAGTTTGTACCGAAGATAATAATGAAGGTGGAGTTACTCCTGATCCTGATAAAGAAGATGAAGTATATCCTATAACATTATCTCCATCATCTGTTAATACACCAAGTGATCCAGCCCCAAGTATTATAGATGCTCCTGAATCATTTATTAATTTAGAATTCCCTCTTAGTATCACAGCTGCTGAATTTTGTCCTGATATATCCAAGATTCCTTTGTTATGTATTTCAGAATTATTTTCTGCAAATATTCCAACACTGTTATCTCCACTTACTTTTATTGTTCCATTATTTATTAAGAATGCACCTTTATTTAAGGCTATTCCTATTGAGTTTCTGCCTGATAAGTCAATTAGTCCATCATTAATTACTTTTTTCCCACTTCCAACTTCTGAAAAAATCCCTGTTGACCTATCTTTTGAAGAAATTATTTTACCAGTGCTTTCATTTACAATATCCCCACTTTGAGAATATGAATAAATCCCAATTCCATTTTCACCAATTGATATTTGTCCGCTATTCGATATTTCTGATCCATCTCCATATATTCCTATTGCGTATCTATTTTGAGTATTTGTTGGGTCATCTGGATATGGTAAATAAGAATCTCCTAAAAGGATGTTTGCTTGATTTTCTATTATTGAGCTTTTTCCATATATTCCTACTCCATATTTATTTCCTGCTCCATTTATTTGACCATTATTTGTTATTTTACCATTATTACTATAAAAATATATAGCTCCATCTCCTGTAGAATTAAGAGTACCTGTATTTATTATTGCTCCATTATTTGTATAAAAAGCTACTGCTTCTCCAGCAACAGAAAGTGCTGCTCTATTATCTATTACTGTTCCTGCATCTTTAGCATAACCAATTACACTGTCCGTTCCTACATTTATATTTGTTGCATGATTTACTAATACTCCTCCATTACTTGCATAAAGTGCCACTGCTCCATTATCGCCTACACTTATATTAGAACCTGAATTAATACTTGCTGTCCCAGAAGATATATATACTCCTACTGAACCATCTCCCAGATTAATAGAATTATTATTTACAGCTTGAGCTTTATTAGAATAAATTCCTACAACATTTTTACCTCCTGTTATAATTCCATTATTCTCTATACTTACTCCCTCTGTGCCAAATATTCCAATTGATGCTTCATTTATATCTTGAGAATCCCCTAACTTTATTGTTCCAAAATTTTTGACATTTATATTCCCTGATAAAGCTCCATTATTATCTAAAGCACTAGTGTATATACCAATAGAGTTATCACCTAGTAATTCTATTGTATTATTGTTTTCTACTCCATATGTTCCATGGTTTTCAACCTTTACTACTAATCCTTTATTTCCTTTTTGATTAGAAGTTATATTGGTTGTATTATTTATTTCAGAATTTACTCCCACTATTCCAGATGAGTTCTCTCCTAAAATATTTATTGTCCCACCTAGTGTGTAATTAATAGAATTCAAAGTTACAGGTTTCAGATCAGAATCTTTTAGATATAAACCAATAGAATTACTTCCAAGTGATAATGTTCCTATTGATTTTACTGCTGATTTTCCAATAACACTATTTGAGTTAGTTATGTACATCCCAACTCCATTATCCAAAACATTAAAATCTTTTCCATTAAAGTCAGCTGTACTATTATCAATGTAAAACCCTATTTTACTTCCAAGTGTTGTTCCATTAGCTGAATAATTTATGTGTGATTCATTTGCTGCATAAGCTAAAATCCCATCATTAGTACTAAACGAACCACTTGTAATATTTAGCTTACTATTGTCTATATAAAATCCAACTCCATCTTTACCTATAGATATTAAGCCACCTGTATTATTTATTTCAGATTTATTATTAGCATAAATACCCACTGCACTCTTAAGTACAGATTTTCCAACTAAAATATTTCCTGAATTTTCTATTTTTGTATTTTCAGAAAATATACCAAAACTGTCATCTCCTAATTCTATACTTCCTGTGTTAGTAATAACAGAACTAGGTATAGAAGTAGCTAAAGCAGGATTTGATAATTTAGAGTACACTCCTACTGTATTAGAATAATCTGATTTAATCACACCATTATTTATGATATCTCCACCCATTTCAGCAGAATCTAAGTATATTCCAATTCCTGAATCAGATATTTCTATTCTTCCAGAAGAAGAATTTTCTATCTCAGTTTTTACTAATGGTGACTGAGTCGAACTCTCTCCTAATATACCTATTCCAGAGCTAGTACTATTTGATAACCCCACTTTTATAGTACCCTCATTTTTTACTCTAGCTCCCCCTAGTGCTTCTATTGCTATACTACCTATAGAGTTAGTCATATCAATAACTTTTCCATTTTTCAATAAAACTTCTTCATTTCCTGTGCTGTATCTTCCTTGAGCTAATACTCCATAAGTTGTTAAAATATTATTACTTGTAAAAATATTACCATTTATTTCCAGTCGTCCATCTATTGTATGATAACCGTAATATCTAGCTAATTCATCTAATGTTATATCTTCAGTTACTATTTCCTCTTTATCTGAGTAAACAAATCTTTCCACTTTAGGATCCAATCCTAATTTATTTAGATCTTCGTTAGTTATATTAACTCCATTTATTGTTACCTTTGCTCCAGCTCCCTTTAATAAAAATGCTATTCCATTATTCATTTTCAATGTATTTGCATTCAAGGCATTTGAAGAAAAATCTAACGTAGAATTTTCTAAATAATATCCTAATGAAGAAGCATTATTTACACCACTAAAAATAGTAGACTTACTAGGATCTCTTGTTAATATCCCACCATTTTTATAAATTCCTGTAGTATTTTCCCCTACACTTAGATTACCATTATAAGTTATATTTCCAGAATTCGCTCCAAAATAGTTTCCTACTGCTTTATTTCCTGTAACTACATTAGTAATAATAGGGTTTAAAACTGTAGTATTTTCTATGAATATCCCCACTCCTGATTGAGTTCCTATTTGTCCTGTAGTATCTCCAATTTCTATTTCTGATAGCATATTTGAAATTGTAGTATTTTTAAAATAAGCCCCTACACTGTCATCCCCTAATTTTACTGTTGTAATCCCTGATCCAAAATCTACATTCTTTGAGTTATCATTTCCTTGAATATAAACTCCAAATGATCTGTCTCCAGCATTAATAAGTATATTACCTGTATTTTTAAAACCTCCATTTTTCACATATAAACCTGTAGATTCTACTAATGCATTTTGCATTTGCAGTCCACCTATTTCTACATTTATTATGTTATCTGCCCCTATTCCAACAGCATAAACACCAATCATTTTATCTTCATTTCCTATAAGACTTATATTCCCAGTTTTCAAACTTCCTTGATTTCCAGCTGTCCCTGCTGTATTTTCTTGATAAACCCCTGTTTTCCCAGCCTTAATATCTCCAGCCTCTATTTTGAAGACATTCTTTCCAAATATTCCCACGCCAGAGCTTTGATTTACAGTTATATTATCAGAATTAATTGTACTCTCTTTACTGACACCACCCGACAAATATACACCAAATCCTTCACCGCTTACCTCCGATGAACCTATTTCTATATTACCTGTTTCTAGTGTTAGTTTATTATTTGTACTTCTTAGCGAGATACCTCCTGATATTTGATCAGTTGAACTATTTCCTGT
The DNA here is from genome assembly GCA_018058425.1 of Sebaldella sp. GTDB lineage: Bacteria > Fusobacteriota > Fusobacteriia > Fusobacteriales > Leptotrichiaceae > Sebaldella. Next base: position 12,656 of record JAGOZX010000070.1, on the reverse strand, counting down.
ATTTATACTCTTTACTTTTACTAAAGCATCATTTTTTATATCATCAAGGTAAATTCCTATTCCTCCATTACCTAATTTTATATCTATATAATCTGCTTTATTTGTCCCAGAAATATCATTAATGTAGCTCAGTGATTCTCCAAAAATCCCTATATTTTTTTCACCTTTAAGTTCTATTTTCACTTTATTTCCTATTTTTAACATTGATGTACCAGAATCTATTTTAGATACTATACCAAATGATTTTTTCACTTCGCTAGAATCTGATGTATTTGTTCCTAATATATTTATATCATGAATATCAGAAGAACTATTTTCTAAGAAAATCCCTATTGTATTCTCTCCTAATATGTTTATATTTCCAGATAAACCTTTTTTCCCAGTTGCAGAATCTGTAAGATCTGAATTAGAATATTTACCGAAAATTCCAACTCCTATATTATCAGAACTCCCTTTAACTTCAATATTTCCACTTGAAATAATTGGTATCATATTACTATTAGAAGTCCCAATTCCTACTATTCCTTTTCCACCTTCTCCTAATGTTATATTTCCTATATTTAAAATATTTCCTACAGTCCCGTTTGTTATTTGAGCACTTTTTACAAATATTCCAATGGCATTTTTTGAATAATTCGATTTACTGCCTTGTGTCTCCTTATCTGTAATTATTCCACCATTAGCATTAGTGACAGAACTTCCATTACCATACATTCCAATATATTGTTCCTGTGGGCTTGTTACTGCTCCTTCTGAAGTTATCCCTGAAGCAGAACTACTTATCATACCAGCTTGTGGTAGGAGTCCTAGAAATATCCCACCCTTATTTTCTAAAACTGCGTATTGCCCAGCTGCCCCTATTGAGTATTGATTTGAATTATTTCCACTAGAGTATACAAAGATCTTTCCATCTATATCATTTATAGCCTTTGCATATTCTATATGGCTTGCATCAGGAAGTGCATTGGCATTTGGATTAAAAAGTCCATTACCACTAAATCCATCAGTTTTTGATAAAGCATTTTTTGTCTCTACATACATGCCAGCTGTATTATTTCCACCAACAAAAATAACTCCATCTTTTGTTTGATAATTTTTTCCATTTAATGTAAAACTTATCACTTTCTGCTCATCTAAATGCTCACTTAAGTTAGGAACTAAACCACCCATGTTAGCACCATATGCATTAATATTACTTCTATCTACATCTAAATAATGAGAACCTAACACATCGCCATTTTCATCTATATCAATTCCACCAATTAGACCATCACCATTTTTTACAAGTATTTTAGACTCTGCATCATAAACCAAATGTCGTGAATTTACATTATCATCAACATTATTTCCATCATATCCTATTCCTTTTATCCCCAACACATTTGCAGCTGATGAAGAAATATTTATTATTCCATCATTTACTGCTTTTGCCGTGGCATTTACTGCATCCCACTTATTATAATCCGCCGAAGTATTAGATGTTACTACATTATAACCTCTGTGACCAGTATTCTCACGGATCATTCCTATTGTTTCATTAGATAGAATGTCTAATACTCCATTATTTATCATTTGTCCGCTTCCTTTATGCTGTAAAAGCATATTATTACCACTAGCAGACTTTATAGTTCCCTCATTATACATAAAAGTAGTATTATCAAAAATCATTCCCTGATAAGCATTAAACATATTACTAACAGGAAGTGGTTTTTCTTGTGTAAAAGCACTTAAAGCGACATTTCCATATTGGCTGTCAAAATTCCCTGCACCTTGTGTTTTTTCCACTAATATTGTTCCTTGATTTAAAATTATATTTATATCTACTTCACCATTAGCATTTGGCCTAAACTTTGCTGGATTTAAAGTATCACCAAATCTGTTGCTATTATGTGCTGCTCCTGTTGTACTATAACCAGATACTGTATGATCCATGTCTATATTAAGAATACCATAATTTCCAAAACCTTTTATGTGAATTGTACCGTCTTCTCCATTTACTAGATATTTATTTGAGTTTGCTCCTGCTACTAATTGACCTGGCTCATTATAGTTAGTTGGAATAAACATCATTGCTCCTCCACCAGAAGGAGTATCTGTTGCTGTTGTTAAGTTTTTATGAGTTTGTGCTGCAAATACCTCCATTGTACCACCATTATACGTAGTTGCTCTTGCATCTCCATCCACAGTATCACCCACTACATAGTTTGTCTGTGAATTTTCTAGTATTCTTACAGTTCCTAGTATAGAAATCATAACTGCTCCTGGTCCGTTTTCAAATGTATAAAATCCATTTCCATCTTTAGTATTTGTAGCTGTTAGACTTACATCTGGAGCAATGATTCTTGAAGTTCCCACTGCTGTACCAATTGAACTAAATCTCCATACTGAGTTATTTGATACTAAATTTGTTTTAGTAAAATCTCCACTAGTAGCCACTCCAGTAGGTCGAGTCACTACATTTTCTGATGTATAACCAGCTAATGGCCCAGGAGGCGCTCCGGCATTATGTCCAGCTGTAAATGAAAAATCAACATTAGGTATAGCTACTGATACTTGAGGTGATATATTTAGAGATAAAGATGGTGCACTAATTATTGGATCATTTATCACTGGTAATGGTGCTACTAATGTTTTTTCCATTTTAATTACAGGTGCTGTGATCAAAATAGGTTCTACATCTTTAACTACTAAGTTAATTTTAGGATCTATACTAAAGTCCTTAACTGTTTTTATAGGTATAGTTGCGCCAATTTGTATTAGTTTTTTAGTTCTTAAATCTCTGCCATTTGCTGAATCTGATTTTGATGATACTAATTCTCCATTTTCATTATATACCATGTAGTCTTTATCATCGCCTCTGTTTTTCTTCGCATAAAAACCATTAAAGAAAATTTGCCATTCTAAATATTCAGGTTTTACTATATAATCATTTTGAAAATATAAGTCTTTTAATTCTCTATTTCTTTTATTTAAAACCTCCTCAATTAATTTATAGTTCTTTTCATTTGATTTCCCTATTTCTAAATTTTTTACTATATTGCTGTACAATTTTTCGTATTTTATCTGTGTAGAATTACTCGCGCTAGAATGAATTCCTACTATTGAATTCAATGCTAAAATTGATAATAATAATTTTTTATTTTTTTTCATATTTCCTCCCTATCTTACCGACTTTTTTAATTTTATCTTAACTCATTGTAAGTCATCAATAACTATCATAATTTTACTATATTTTTTACTAAAAAGTCAATTTTTTATGTATTTTCAATATAAAATAGTCTTATTCTAGTAAAATAAGACTTTAGTATAATAAGTTGTCAAGGGTTAAGTGGCATATTGTTCTATTTTTTAAATATATTAATTTAATTTTTACGTATAAGATATTATATTTTATAAATTATTATATCGAAAAAATAGTCTAATATAATACTGTTGTAAACAATATGAATAAAATTCTAATTCATAGGCATTTAAAAGCAAAGCCTTGCATCTTGTCATTGTGAGGAATGCAGTGACGTGACAAGCTAATGGCTTCACTCACTCTTAGTCTATAAACTAAATTCATTAATAGCTTTAAACGGTACAGATCCTCACGTCGCACGCTCCTCAGGATGACAAACTTAGAGGGCTTTCCTTACTTTTAGAATGACAAATTAATGATGAGACGAATTGATGTATTTTCTTATTTTTAGTTTGATGAATTTACAAAACTTCCTTATTTTATTTTTATAGAAATCATTTATACATTTACTGTACTCATAAACATTTAAAAACAAAGCCTCGCATCTTGTCATTGTGAGGAATGCAGTGACGTGACAATCTGTAATGACCATAGCTATTCAAGAAAAAAATCGAAAAAACTTCTTTCTTTTTTATTTTCTAAAAATCAAAATCACAAAAAAACCATCTCAAAATCAAATCTGAGATGGTTCTCCAGTACTATATAAAATTTTAAAATCTATTATTTTTACATAAACATATAATAAGTTCTAGTTATGATATTCTCTAATAATTGTAATAAAAGTATTCCTATTATAGGTGAAATATCTAAATATGTTCCACCTAGTGGAATTATCACTTTAAATAAACTTAAATATGGATCTGTTATTCTCTTTATAAATTTAGTGATCTGCATTTGACCATTTCTATCTACCCATGACAATAAAACTGATACTAAAATTATTATTGTATAAAGATTTATTGCTTTTAATAGATATCCTAATATTATTCCCATTATTCATTTACCTCTTTCTACTTACTCAATAAATCTTTACATTTTACAAAATATTCATAACCTGATAACATTGTCAGTATTAAAGGAATTAACATTACCAATGTTCCAAAAATATTTCCAAAAGGAAAAACTATTATTATCAATATCCCAATTATTTGTGATACAGTTTTCCATTTCCCTAAAGTTTCAGCTGCTATAACTACACCTTCAGCTGCTGCTATTGATCGTAGACCTGTAATCATTAATTCTCTGAATAATATTAATAATACTACCCAAATTGATAATTGATTATTTTTAGTAAATACCAATAAAGCTGAAAGAACTAAAATTTTATCTGCTAATGGATCTAAAAGCTTACCAAGATTTGTAACTAAGTTATCTCTTCTAGCTATGTACCCATCTAAATAATCTGTAAATGACGCTCCTACAAAAATCCAAAAAGCTAAAACTCTAAGTATAAAACCTCCAATTCCCTCTATTGTTAATCCAAAACCTAATAATAAAACAAATGGTATCACTAATATTATTCTCAGAACCGCTAATTTATTTGGTAGATTCATCATTACCTCCTACTATATCGTTTTCTAAAGCTTTTATACTAAGATTAAATTTATTTTCATCTTCTAAAGTTATTACTTTTACTTTTACTATTTGACCTTCTTTTAATACATCTTCTACTTTATTAACTCTTTCTTTACTTATTTCTGATATATGAAGAAGTCCTTCTTTTCCTGGTAACACTTCTACAAATGCTCCAAATTTAGCTAATTTTATTACTTTTCCTGTATAAATAGCATTTAATTCTACACTTTGAGTATATGATTTTACAAGTTCTATAGTTCTATCCAGACTTGCTTTCTCTTTTACAAAAATTGCTACACTTCCATCATCATCTATATCTATTGTAGCACCAGTTTGTTCTATAACTGATTTTATTGTTTTTCCACCTGGTCCTATTAAAGCTGCTATTTTACTAGGGTCTATTCTCATAAAGTGTATTTTTGGTGCATTTTCTGATACATCTTCTCTTGGTACAGGAATTACTGCATCCATTTTAGCTAATATGTGTATTCTTGCTTCTAAAGCTTGCTTTAAAGCTATATCCATTATTTCTTTAGTTATTCCAGTTATTTTTATATCCATTTGTAATGCTGTGATTCCCTTTTTTGTTCCTGCTACTTTGAAATCCATGTCACCTAAATGATCTTCTAATCCTTGAATATCAGTTAATACCACATAATCATCATTTTCTTTTATTAGTCCCATAGCTATTCCAGCTACAGACCCTTTAGTTGGTACTCCCGCTGCCATTAAAGCTAGTGAACCTCCACATATACTTGCTTGTGATGATGAACCATTTGATTCTGTTATTTCTGAAACTACTCTTATAGTATATGGAAAGTCATCCTGTATAGGTAGTACATATTTTAATGCTCTTTCAGCTAAATTTCCATGTCCTAATTCTCTTCTTCCAGGAGCTCTCATGAAACCAGCTTCTCCCACAGAGTAAGGAGGAAAATTATAGTGTAAGTAAAATTTCTTTCTTGATTCCTCTTCTATTCCATCTACTATCTGCTCATTTTCTTTACTTCCAAGAGTAACAGTTACTAATGCTTGTGTTTCTCCTCTTGTAAATAATGCCGAGCCATGTGGTATAGGAAGTAAATCTACTTCTACATCAATATCTCTTATTTCTGCTGTTGCTCTACCGTCAGGTCTATGCTTTTTATATAATATTGCATTTCTTACTAAATCTTTCATTAAATCATGATAATAATTTTTAAATTCCTTTTCTATATCCCCAGGAATTATATTTCCTTCATATCTTTCTGAAAATTCTTCTAATAATTTTTCTTCTAGGTCATCAATTGCATTTTCTCTTTCATGTTTACCAATGCTTTCAATAGCTGTTGTAAGCTTATCAGTTCCTTTTTCATCTATAAATGTTTTTACTTCTTCATTTACTTTAGCTTTTTCAAATTCCATTTTTTCAACTGTGAATTGAGCTAAGAATTTTTCCTGCTCCTCACAAATTTCTCTTATTCTATCATGTCCAAACATAATAGCCCCAAGCATCTCTGGTTCAGGTACTTGATTTGCTCCTGCTTCTACCATTGTTATGGCATCTTTAGTTCCCGCTACTGTTAAGTGAATATCACTTTTTTCTAATTGTTCTGGATTTGGATTTAATATATATTCTCCATTTATATATCCTACTGTAACTCCTGCTACTGGTCCTGCAAATGGTATATCTGATATAGATAATGCCATAGAAACACCAAGTGTAGCTAAGTCTTCTGGTAAGTGTACATCATCATATGAAAGTACTGTAATAACCACATGGACTCCATAATAAAAACCATCTGGAAATAAAGGTCTTATCGGTCTATCTATAAGTCTAGCTATTAATACTTCATCTGTTGAAGGTTTTGATTCTCTTTTTATGAATCCACCTGGAAATTTTCCTGATGCATAAAATTTCTCTAAATAATCAACTGTTAATGGGAAAAAATCAGTTCCTTCTCTAACACTTTTACTTCTTGTTGCAGTTGCTAGTAACATTGTTTTTCCACATTCTACTATTACAGATCCACCGGCCTGTCTTGCTATCTTTCCACTACTAATTTTTACTTTCTTTCCGCCTATTTCTAACTCATAGGATTTTTCATCAAACATTCTGTTCCTCCTGAATTTTATTTTCAAAAAGAGAAGCAAATAACACTCAAACTCTCTAAAACTTATTCTTGATCAATAAATCAATTTGGTAATAAAAAACTTAAGAATTACTTACTCCCTTTCCTTTTGAATACTCTTGTGATTATACCATAGTTTCTTATTAAATAGCAAGATTCTTATCATTTTTGCTTTTATAAACTAAGTTTCCTTTTATATTATTAATTTTTAAGTAACTTATTTATTTTTATAATAATGTCTTAACATTTATCATAGAAAATTAAAAATTGCATATGTAAAAATTCTCCTTATATTATGCTTTTTGAAAAACAGTAATATAAGGAGAATTTTATTTATGTAATTAAGATTTTATTTGTCTTTATACACTACCAAGCGGTTCTATTGGAATATATATATCAAATAATTGTTTCCCACCAGGATTTATATTTGGATCACTTACATACTCTATAAATGGAAAAGTGTCACGAAGCTGATACTTACTATTTGGTACCCACTCCCTATACATATGCTCCCATGCTGCTCCTTCTTCATTTAAAAATGATTCAAAGTGACCTACAGCATATTTTCCTAATATACCCATGCTTCCAATTTCATCAATCTCTTCAAAAACAGCATTATTAGGTACGCTCAAACATACACTTGTTCTTAAATTTTTATTTTCTGTTATCTCTGGATTATCATGATAACATGTTAATATCTTTGTTTTTCCAGGTATTATAAGGTTATTGCTTAATGCAAAATTATATAGTTTTCCAATCATTGTTGGATATGTAGCTGCAAATCCTTCATAACTTCCTGTGTAACGAACATAAATTACTCTCATTTCATCAATTACAATCTCATCAACTCCAAGAATTTTCATTTCCATAATATCACTCCCTATTTTTATTTTGTTATTGTATTTTTATTATACATCAATATATTGGGTGTGTCTTTGCAAATCTTGCTAATTTAATTTTTTGATTTCTATACTCTTTTGGACTAATAAAGTAATGATTTTTAAAAGTACGAGAAAAAACAGCAGAATCTGAAAAGCCAAAAAAATAAGCAATATCTGTTATGGAAAGTTCTGTACGATAAATAAGAAAAGCTGCAGCTCTTTCTAACTTTATTCGATTAATATACTGTAATAATGTTTCATTAGTAATAGAACTAAATATTCTGTGAAAGTGATATTTTGAAAATCCGGCAACTTCTGCAAGCTCTGAAAGAACAAATGGTGTATGAAGATTCTCTTCAATGTAATCTTGTACTTTATGTATACTTCTTAGATATCTTTTATGGCTTTGTGCACTTTTCATCTCATCCCTCTTTTCTATTTTTTAAAAGTCTTTTTTTAGGATTTATAAAAATAACTCACCTTATACTAACTTAAATTAGACAACTTCTTTTTAGATAGTTAGATAGATAGATAGTAAAAAAATGAGGTTATAAGACCTCACTCTTTTGTATTTTTTCTCTATGCTTATGCTAATTATTTTTAATCTTTTTTCTGACTTCATTTGGTTTTAAATTGAACTGTTCAAAAAATATTTTAGAAAAATATCCATTATTTTTATATCCTACTTTATCTGCAACTTCTGATATATTTATATTGGTATTTATAAGCATTTCATAAGCTTTTTCCAGTTTTAACCTTTTTACAAACATATGAAATGTTTCTCCAGTTACATTTTTAAATTGTTCCAACAAAGTAACTTTATTTGTATAAAAATTTGTAGGTAACTTTTCTAATACATCATTACAGTCATAATTTTCTTCAATATATTTTTTTATTGCCTCTACTCGTTCCTCAACACAATTTTTTACATTTGCTTTATCAGTAGTAACTTTTTTTATTAATAAACTCATTAGTTCTATTATTTTCCCATACATGTAAAGTTCTCTACTCACATCTACCTTTTCTTTATAGGTAAGAATTTTTTTTAAGCAATCTATAGCTTCACCTGAAACTTTTTCTATAAAACCATCTTCAAAATTAAAGAGACTCTCTTCAAAATAATTTAAAAATCTTTCTACTTCTACATCAACCATAAAACGTTTTAAGAATTTTTTTGTAATACTTAATGCCAAAAGAACTGTCGTTTCTGGATAATATTCTATATTACAATCTTCAATAAAGATATTATTTTTCATGACATATGCTTGTTTTTCTCCGATAATTTTTTCATTTCCATCATAGGATACTTTGATTTTTCCAGTATCTACAATTCTAAATGTAAATTTTTCATCATCTTTTGGAAATTTAAAATTATAATGTTTTGCATTTCCTCCATCTCTTTCTAATAAGAACATTTCAATATCTTCTGGAAAAACAAAATACTTTATTCTAAACTTCTCTTTCTCATCACTAAATCTCATGTCTTTACCTTTTATAAGTTCTCTTTCCTCAATTATCTTAAAATCTTTTCCCAGAGCTTCTAAAATTTTATTTTTTACTCTCATCTATCTCACACCTTTATTTTAAAAAATGTTCTATGGTCCATTTTATTTAAATATTATTTTTAGTCCTTTATTTCTGTCCTCTTACTAAATTAGTATAGCATTTATTTATTTATTTTAAAAACTAAATTACTTATAAATATAAAAACCCTAAACAAATATTCTGAAGTCATCAAATTTCCTTTATATCTTATAGTAAATTCTTACTTCAATCATTGTTATTTTAAGCCTTATGCTTCGTTAATTTAATATCTTATATATAGTTTACCATAAATTTTTTTCGTTTTTGGTAACCAATGTTACTTTCTTTTGAAAGAATCTAAGTTATCATTATAGTATAAAATATTTTAAATAAAAATTTGGAGGTTGAAATGAATTTAATAACTAAAGATATGACTTTAGGTCAAATAATACAGAAACATCCAGATGCTAAAAATCTCTTTAAATCTAAAAACATAACTGGATTTGAAGACCCTAATAAATCTCATATTTTAAATAAATTAACATTAGAAATGTTATCAAAAACTAAAAAGATTAATCTAGAAGTACTACTAGACTTACTAAACTCTTTCACAGAAAAAAATGAAACTGATGTCACAGTGGAAGAAAGAGAACATATAGAAGGTGCAGTTAATATAATAGGATTATTGCCATGTCCTATAAGAATTCCACTTCTAGAAAGTGTGAAAAAATTTGATGATTCAGATTCTGAACTTTCTTTTAATTATGATCTAAAATCTGCTTCTTTTGGCTCAGAATGGATGAAAGAATATTTAGAAAGCAACGATGATAAAAAAATACCAGATGTTTTTTTATCCACAGGATTTGAACTATTTTTTAGTAATGCTATGGTAGAAAATTTAACTAAGAAAAAGTTATTTAAAGATACTACTAATTTAACTAATTATAATGAGATTTTTGATGATATAGATTTGAAAGACCCTAATGGTAACTATGCTATGATTGGTGTAGTTCCTGCTGTTATGTTAGTCAATACAGATGAGTTAAATGGACGTGATTTTCCTAAAACATGGGCTGATTTACTAAAACCAGAATTTGAAAAAAGTATTAGTATTCCTATGGGTGATCTTGATCTATATAATGCTATAACTGTTACACTTCATAGTAAATTTGGAGATGAAGGTATAAAGGCTCTTAGCAGAAATTTTTTAGACAGTCTTCATCCATCACAAATGGTTAAAGCTGATAAAATAAAAACAAATAAACCTGTTGTAACAATTACTCCATATTTTTTTACTAAAATGCTTCCCCAAAATACTTCTATGGTAGTAAACTGGCCGGAAGATGGAGCAATAATATCACCTATCTTTATGCTGATAAAAGATAAAAAAGATAAAAACTTAGAAAAGATAGTTGAATTTTTTGCTAGTAAAAGTATGGCTGAAATTTTAGCCAAACAGGGTTACTTCCCAAGTATTCATCCAGATGTAAATAATAATTTAAATGATAAAAAATTTATCTGGGCTGGTTGGGATTACTTATATAAAAATAATATAGATGATATAATAGATCATTGCACAAAAATATTGAATGAAAACATTTAGGAGGAAAAATTATGAATTTAATCACAGTATCGGGACCACCTTCATCAGGAAAAACGGCCTTAATTATAAAAACAATAGAAAGTTTAAAAATTAGAAAATTAAAAGTAGGAGTTGTAAAATTTGACTGCTTATATACAGATGATGATAAATTATACGAAAAAGCTGGAGTACCAGTAAAAAAAGGACTTTCAGGATCATTATGTCCAGATCACTACTTTGTAAGTAATATAGAAGAAGTTGTTCAATGGGGGCGTAAAGAAGATTTAGATGTTCTAATAACTGAAAGTGCAGGTCTATGTAATAGATGTTCACCTTACATACAAAATATTAAAGCTGTATGTGTTATAGATAATCTTAGTGGTATCAATACCCCTAAAAAAATTGGACCTATGTTAAAAACTGCAGACATTGTTGTAATCACAAAAGGAGACATAGTTTCACAAGCTGAAAGAGAAGTTTTCGCTTCTAGAGTAAATTCTGTAAATCCAAATGCTGTAGTTATGCATGTAAATGGACTTACTGGACAAGGTGCATATGAATTCTCTACAATAATGTATAAAGAAAATGAAAAACTGGAAACTCTTGAAGGTAAAAAATTAAGATTCCCTATGCCTTCTGCAACTTGTTCTTATTGTCTTGGTGAAACACGTATTGGAAGCGAACATCAAATGGGAAATATTAGAAAAATAGACTTGGGGGATAAATAATGAATAACAAATTACTAAACAAAAAAATAAGTGTAATATTAAATGAATATCCTTTTCTTTTAGAAACTTTTGAAGAAAATCTAATAGATTTATCAAATAGAGAAATTACATTAATGGAGTCTCTTGATAATATAAGTGAATTTGACTTAGAAGATATGGCTATAACAAAAGAACAAATTATTGATCTTATTTTAAGTTATGTAGAGCAGATGATAGAAATTCTTGATTTAAAAGTGAATGTTGTAGAAAAATTAACTATACTTCCTGGTCATAATAAAAGTGGAGAAATAGAAAATTATGAAAAATTAGAAATTAATAAAGGGGAGATCCTTTGTATTGTTGGACCCACAGGAAGCGGAAAAAGCCGTCTTTTAGCTGATATTGAGTGGACAGCCCAGGGTGACACTCCTACTAAAAGAAGAATCCTTGTAAATGATGAAAAAGTAGATACTTCACATAGATTATCTTCTGGAAATAAAATGGTAGCTCAGCTGTCTCAAAATATGAACTTTATAATGGATCTGAGTGTTTATGAATTTTTGGAACTGCATGCTGCAAGTAGAATGATCGAAAATAAGGAAGAAATTATTAATAAAATCATTAATCATGCTAATAACCTTGCTGGAGAAAAATTTACTTTAGATACTCCTGTTACTAGCTTAAGTGGCGGGCAATCAAGAGCTCTTATGATATCAGATACAGCTATACTTAGTTCGTCTCCTATTGTTCTTATAGATGAGATTGAAAATGCGGGTATTGACAGAAAAAAAGCATTAGACCTTCTTATTGGAGAAGAAAAAATAGTTTTAATGGCTACTCATGACCCTTTACTGGCACTTATGGGTGATAAAAGAATAGTAATTAATAACGGAGGAATAACAAATATTATTGAAACAAGTGATGAAGAACGTAAAATATTAGTTGAATTAGAAAAAGTTGATAAAAAATTACAAAATTTAAGAAAAGACTTAAGATATGGAAAACAACTTACATTTGAAGGAGCATTTTAACCAC
>JAGOZX010000018.1 GCA_018058425.1 Sebaldella sp. | reverse complement strand
AAGTATTATTAGAGTTAAATAATAGACCTAGAAAATGCTTAAATTACAACACACCACTAGAAGTACTACAATTATATTTATAGTTTCTTAATTATTTTAGTGGTGCATTTAATTTGACAATTCAAGATAAAAAAGGTATAGGTTACTTTTCATCTATTTCAATGTCTAATTCAGTTTCTACATACATTGCTATCGGTGATATGAAATTTATTGTATTGATTTTTCTTGCCATTTTTTTAATCGCTCTAAGTCCTTTTCAGTATATTGGTAATGTTCCATATCCGAATAAGTAGTGAGTTCACAATTGAATTTTTTTGTAAAATTTATAATTGTGTTAAAATCCATCATATTATCTTGCATACCATATAGTATATGTGTAATGTTATTCCAATTTCTTATTGGATTTTCTAAAACAAAATTATAATAATCGATATTTAAAGTTTCTCCAAAAGATGTCTCTATTATACTATTTTCTGTAAGTTTTTCTATTGTACTATTAGACCATAACAACATATTTTCAATCAACTTTTTCATATCTATAATCGGAGATATAAACAAACAGTTTTTAATAGGAATATTACTATAAGCTATTAAACTATAATATACTCCTATGCTAACAGCATATAAGTTGATTTCTTTCCAAATAGATTTAGCATAATTTAAAACTTCATTTAAGTCTGAAACACCATTCCAAATATTATTTTGATAGTCTATATCCATTCGCTCACCATGTTCAGGTAAATCAAAACTTATTACTTGAAACCCTTTATCTATTGCAATTTCTGCAAAAGATGAAGCTTCTTCCTTTTTACCCATTTTACCATGTACATAAACATACACTTTATTTGAAATATCCCCAAAAACAATTGCCGGAATATTCCCAATTTTTATTCTACTCATTTTCATGTTTCTTCTCCTATTTGTCATATTATATGTTTTATTTAGACTTGACTAAATAATTATAATAAAAAACTAAATATAAGTTCAGTCAATTCATACTTTTTCAATAATATTATACCATATTGTAATAAACCAATCTTATTTAATTTAAGATTACAAATAAAATTTTTTTGAAATACAACTGAAGATCTTGCAAGGCTAATCTTTTATGAAAACCTAACCAAAAACCATATCCACTAATCCCGTTTATGAATAATCTTAAAAACCTTCTATTTCCCAACAAATAAAAAAATGCACCTCCATCTGTTAGTTTCTCCTAACTCTCAAGGTACATTTTATTTTTCCTAATATTCATGTCTAATCCAAAACATACAACTATAACTTTTTATTTTTATGATGAGAACACACTTTGACTTACTATCTTTCTTAATTCTGAATTTGGCTTAAAGTCCTTATAAGAAAATGATAAATACTCTTCACTAAGGCTTATACGCTCTAACATATTGTAAAACTTATTAGCATCATAAACTATTACATCTATATATGAATTATTTATTCCAGTTGCAGCACCAAAAATTTCAAATATATCACCATATTCCAAAGTCTCAGTTAATAAATTTTCTAACTTATCTCTTGCAGGTATTTTTTCATTATTTGGAATATTAGTGTTATTATAAAATAGCATTCCATAAGTACATCCTTGCTCCCGCATATAATCAAATTCACTAGTATCATGTCTATAACCATCTACTACAGTTAAATTTGACGTAAAGCCTACCATTACATCATACCTAACTGGACTAGTATCTTCTACTTTTTCTAAATCATAACTGTATGAATCATATCTATCTAATATTTTAGGATATTTTTCCCAAGAATTCTTTTCTATAATATCAGCTACTTCAATTTTAAATTCTTCTAAAGTAAATTCTTTCTCACTTTTACTATTTTTCTTAATACTAATGTCCCCTAAATACGACTCTACTACTGCTTCTCCTAAAAGACCATCCATAATATTATAAATCACATTATACTTATCTTTTAACTCATACTTTTTAAAAAGCTTATGGAATTTTGGACAGCTTACAGACACATTTATTCTTTTCCCTTCTCTATTTACACTTTCTACTATTATTCTAAAATCATTCTCCAAGAATAAATCATTATTTATGCTAAACTGCATATTTTTTATATTCATACTCATCGGCGGTTTCATGTCATAAAAATCCCATTTTTCTTTTAAATCAATTGGCATTTTTCTCTTAAAATAATCTGCAAGAAAATATCTGCTTTTTAATCCACTTGGATTTAATATCAATTCATACTTATCATCTGAATTCATCCCTAACATAAACGGCATATCTACCTCAAATAATTCTTCTACTCTATTAAAGTTATCCCCTAATTTTCTACTATCTATTAATTCTCTGATCTCCCCTTCTCTTTCTCTGAATGCCTCCCAAAAATTAATAACTTTTTCTCTCACACTTTTCATCTATCTCTCACCTCAAGCTTTTATATTTTCTTTTTTATAAATCTATTATATCCTTTTTATTATACACCGAACTACATATATATTCCAGATTTTATTATAAAAAAGGAATTTCTTCCTTAGAATATAAAAATTTATTAATAAAAATAATTCTTCTTTCCATAAGAAATATAGGTATATAAAAAGGACTGCTTATAACAGTCCTACATGTTTCATTTTATATTTTTTGCTCTGTTCTAGATATTATATCATTCTGAGTTATAGCATCTAATGTTACAAACTGCGCGCAATATCCCGCTACTCTAACTACAATATCTCTATGCTTTTCTGGTTCTCTTTGAGCCTCTTGTAACACTTCTTTTGAAATAATATTAAATTGTATATGCCATCCTTTTAAGTTAATGAAAGTTTTTATTATACTTACGAATTTTTCAAACTGCTCTTCTGTTTTTATTAATTCAGGAGAATATTTTTGATTTAACAGCTGACCACCTGTTATTAGTAAAGTTGGTAATTTTATTAATGAATTTAATACAGCTGTCGGCCCTTTAGTATCAGTTCCTTGTGTAGGTGATGCCCCTTCAGCAGCTGGTGTATATTCATATCTTCCATCTGGAGTTGCCCCTGTTACTGTTCCCATAGGCACATTTGATGATATTCCAGAAGTTGATAATCCATAACCTCCATTTATTGGCCCTCTTCCATATCTTGTATTTTTATACTTTGCTATTTCTAAAATATATGGATTATATGTCTCTACTGTAAATCTATCTATTTCATCTATATCATTTCCATATTTTGGTGCATTTAACAATATATTTCTTATTCTTTCTCCTTCTATTCCGCTAAAGTTGCTTTTTAGTGCATTAAATACTTCTTCTTTAGATAATATTTTATCTTCAAAAACTATTCTCTTTAAAGCATATAGTGAATTTGCCGCATTAGCAAGTCCTACTTGTAGACCCGCTATAATATCATACTTTGCTCCACCTTCTTTTGCTGTTTTCCCTCTTTTTATACAATTATCTATTAAACTTGAACAAAAAATATCAGGAAATTCTTCTAAATGTGTATCTGCCAACACATCTAATGCTACACTTAATCTTGTGTAATATGCAATATTCTTTTCCCATGATTTCCATAACTCATCAAATGATTGAAAGTCTAATAATGTTCCATTTCCTGAGTAAAGATCTATTCCAGTTCTTGGATCATGCCCATCATTAATTACCAACTCTACAATTTTTATAAAATTAGTAAATGTCATTCCTGTACATCTATAACCCCATTTTCCTGGAACTGCTACTTCTACACATCCTACCATTGTGTAATTATAGGCATCTTTAAATTCCACTCCTTTATTTAATAATGCCGGAACTATTATTTCATCTGTATGCATTGCAGGCATTCCATACCCTGTAGCTGCTACTGATGCACTTTCTCTTATAAATCTTTCTGGAGAGTTAGAATGAAATCTAACTGCTAAGTTTGGTTGTGTTAGTTTATTTTCAGCAACACTTTCCAAAATTAAATAAGTTAATTCATTACAAGAATCACTTCCATCATAATTTGAACCGCCTATAGTCACATTCTGATATGTAGGATATCCCGCACCATATCCTGAATGAGAAGTTGGTCTCACTTTTATTATTGTATACAGTTTCACCCATAAACATTGTAGGAGCTCTTTAGCAAACTCTTTGCTAATAACCTTATCTTCTAATACATCTTTTTTATAATACTCATATAAGTATTGATCTACTCTTCCTAATGATGCTGAGTGTCCATTACTTTCGATTTGAATAACTAAATGAATAAACCAAACCATTTGTATAGATTCCCAAAAAGTACTAGGTGAGTTTTCTGGTACATTTTTACAGTTTTCAGCAATAACTAATAATTCTTTTTTTCTTTCCTCATCTGTTTCTTTTTCTGCTGCTTCTTTAGCCAGTTTAGAAAATCTATGACTAAAATCTATTATTGCTTCATTTAAAATAACAATCGATTCTAAAAAATCTTTTTTATTATATCCGCCAAATTCTGTTATATCTACTTTTTCCATTTCTTCTTTTGCCTCATTTATTATTCCTCTTAATCCTACTTTCAAGGCTTTTTCAAAGTCTGGAACTATATGCCCATCACCAGAAGTCATGTTTCCTTCTCCATGTATAGCTTTTACTTGAGAAGCATTTTTCATTTCATCAGTCATCTGTGAATAACATTTTTCTCTTAAAGTTTTCCCTTTCCAATATTCACAAATTTCTAAAACTTCCTTTTTATCTTTTTCTTGAAGATGAAATCTATCTCCATCTCTTTGATCAAAGTTCCCTTTTTCATTTAATTCCTCAATTATCCATTCTACAGCATATTCTGGAAATAATGGTGCAGTTCTATTATCCGATGATTGGTTCCCTACTACGAGCTCTCCATCTTTCATATAAATACTCATATTTTCCAATACTTCTTTTACTGCAAGTGCTCTTTTTATATATTTCGACTTTTCTTCATTTTCTTTATAAGCTTTTGTAAGATATCTAGCCCGCTCTACACAAACTCCCGGAGTTTTACCTAAAGCTTCTTCTCTAAGTCTTGCTACTCTTTCACTTTTTAATTCATAAGATTTCATAATAATTCCTCCTATTTTTATTTATACATTTTTTTACTTTTTTATCCATTAAGTTTTGCATTAATTCCCACATCTTTTATTAATTCTATAATTCTATTAAGTTCTTCCTTAGTATGTTTTTCTAAAACTTTCATAGGATATTCCATCTGTAGCTGCCTATATTTCTCAAGTCCAAGTGTATGGTAAGGTAAAACATGAATTTCATTTAGTTTCACTTTTTTAAAAAATTTGCGGTCTCAATTATATTCTCATCTGAATCATTCATCTCTTTTATCAATGGAAATCGTATTATAATGCCCTTATGCCATCTTGATAATTTTTCTAAATTCTCTAATATTATTTCATTTGATACTCCTGTTAATTCCTTATGACTTTTTGAATTCATGTGTTTTAAATCGAATAGTATGTGATCTGTGACTTTTCCAAGTTTTTCTAAATTTTCATAATTACTAAATCCAGTTGTTTCTATTGCTGTACTAACGTATTCCTCTTTTACCTTAGATAAAAGTTCAAATGCAAAATCTGTATTAAGTAACACTTCTCCTCCAGAAATAGTAAGCCCTCCATTAGAGTTTCTATAGTACGAAGAATCTTTCATTACTTCATCAAAAATTTCATTTACTGTCATTTTACCAGCTGCTTTTTTCAATGCACTTGTTGGACAGACAGCTATATATTTATCAGCATCCTCACATTTTTCAGGATCAAATTCCCACTTATCTATAAATGTAATAGCATTATTTTCTGCTACTTCTGTACACTTTTTACATCTTATACATTTTTTTTCATCATAATATATTTGATTTTTACTTATTTGAGTTTCTGGATTTGAACACCAAAGACACCTTAATGGACAGCCTTTTAAAAAAACAACTGTTCTTATTCCAGGGCCATCATATAAACCCATTCTCTCTATCTCACATATATATGTTTCCATATTTCTCACCTTTTTGTTTTCATTTAGTTTCGTTTTCTTTTATTTTATTTCATTATAGAGAAAATGTCAAGTCATTTTAAATTTTTTCTCTTTGATAATTAATAGCCAAAATAAGAATTTTATTATATAATAAAATAGTATATAAAAACAAATGAGGTGTGAGATGTTTTTGGATGAAAGATTAGACAAAATTATGGAACTTCTAAATAAAAATAAAAAAGTGAAAGTAAAAGAACTGTCTCAAACTTTTAACGTTTCAGAAGTTATGATAAGAAAAGATCTTCAAAGGTTAGAGTTAGAAGGAAAACTTAGACGAACTCATGGAGGAGCTATTTTAAAAAAAGAGATTGTTCACCTATCTACTTTAGATGAAAGGCTTATAAATAAAACAACTCAAAAAAATATAATTGCTAAAAAGATTTTTGATAATATTTTACCAGAAGAAACTATTTTCTTAGATGTTTCTAGTATTAATTATATAGCAGCTGAGTTATTGGCAGCTCAAGATAAATCTATTGTTCTTATTACTAACATGCCAAGCCTTGCTTCTCTTTTTAGAAAGCACAGTAAAACCGATGTTATCATAATTGGTGGTAATTATAATAAAGAAATAGGTGGAATTGTGGGAAGCGAAGCAATAGAAGCGATAGAAAAATACAAAGTAGATAAGGCTTTTCTGGGTAGCTGCGGGATTAATCTTACTACTGGAAGTATCACAAATTTTCAGTCAGAAGATGGAAATACAAAAAAAGCAGTTATTTCAATAGCTAAGAAAAAATATCTTGTTATTGAAAACAAAAAATTTCATTGTGAAGGAACTTTTAGTTTTTCTTCTCTTAAAGAGTTTGATTCTATAATTACAGAAAAAAAATCTGAATTACTTTCTAATGAAGTTAAGGAAATTTCTAAAAAATTTCTTGTTGAGTTAATATAATAGCCCTGCTTGATATTCCAATACTTCAAATATCACATGAAGAAGCAACCATTACTTAATAAAATAAATTTAAATACTAAAGGAGCAAAATATGACAACTATTTTTAATGATTTACACCAATTTACAAATTATGTTCAGCCTATTGATCTTTCATTTAATCAATATCTATTGTTAACTGAGGAACCGATATTGATACATACTGGAAATATTGAACAAGCAAAAGTAATTATTCCTAAAATAAAGGAACTATTAGGAGATAAAAAACTAAAATATGTTTTTGCCTCGCATTTTGAATCTGATGAATGTGGTGGGCTTTCTTTAATTCTTGAAAGTTTTCCAGAAGTTAAAACTATTTGCTCTGCAATCACAGCAAGACAACTTATAGAGTTCGGAATTACAGATAATGTAATTATACAAAATGGTGGTACTAAATTAACTGGTGATGATTATGACCTTGAATTTATCACTTATCCATCTGAAATGCACATGTGGGAAGGAGTTTTACTTTTTGAAAAAAAACGTAAAATTTTCTTTAGTAGTGACTTAATGTTTAGATTTGGTGATTCACATGGTAAAATAATTGATGGAAATTGGAAAGATGAAGTGGAAACAATTAGCTTAGAGCAGATACCTAATGAAGGATTAAAAGAAAAAATTAAACTTGAATTATTTAAGATTTCTCCTGAATTTATAGCTGCTGGACATGGTGCTTGTGTAAACATTTAATAATTCTTTTAAGAAGACGAGATTATAAAAATTTCGTCTTTTTATTTAATCAAAATATTTCAAAGATACTTAAACTAAAAAACAGCACAAATTTCTGTACTGTTTTACTAAACTTTATTATTATAAAATATCTAAAAGTGTCTTTCCATCACCATATACTTTTCCCCAATCACTTTCAAATTTTTCTATACTCCAATCAGTGTATGGGTGGTAAATCAATTGTTTTAATATATCAGCTGGCACTGTAACAGCCTTTGCTCCTGCTAATATAGAATTATGAACCTGTCTCACATTCTTATAAGATGCTCCAAGTATTTTTGATTTATTATCCTTTTTACTATCTAATATTTTATAAGCTTCCTCTACTAATTTTATTCCATCTCCCCCTATATTATCAGCTCTATTTACATATGGAGCCATATAGTCTGCACCAGCTTCTGAGGCCATCACTATCTGTTGTGAAGTAAGAATTCCTGTTGCTGTTATATTGAATCCTTCTTTTTTCAATTCTGCCATTGCCTTTAGACCTTCTGCCATTACTGGAATCTTTATATATAGGTTACCTTTAAAATTTGACTTTAATAACTTAGCTTCCTTTATTATAACATCTGCTGTTTTCCCTAATGTTTGAACATGTAACATTTTTTCAGTCCCTAAGATTTCTAATATACCATTTATTATTTCTTTATAATCTTTTTTTTCATTTGCAATTATAGTTGGATTTGTTGTCACTCCTGCTATTGGGAATAAATCATTTATTTCTTTTATTTCTTTTAAATTAGCTGTATCTAATAAATACTCCATTTTTCCTCCTCAAATTTTTGAAATCAATTTTCCAATTTATTTCTTAATCTTTTCTTTACACATTTGTGAAAAGAATTACATCCTAGCATATCTTATATATACTTTTTTTTAAATAGTTTGTCAAGTACATTTTTCTTCGCTGATATTATTTACCAATAATTACAGCTTAAATTTGAGTTTTTAAATCTAATATATTATAATAAAGGTTAATAAAAAAATTTAGGAGGAATATTGTGGTAATGTATAATGAGATAAGTGTTAATGAGCTTAAAAATTATTTTGGGCAATTAAAGTGTAGATACTAATAAATTTCATTATAAAAGTAGATTTTTTCACTCCTACTTTATTAATATATAGTTATAATTTCAGAATTTACATAAAGTAAAGAAATCCTTCTTCTTTGTCATTCTGAGGAATGAAATGACGTGAGAATCTATTACCGTAGCAATTATCAAAAACACACTTATAAAAAACCTGAGAACCTTATCCATTTTACTCTTACGATATATCCTCCAATACTTTAAACGTTACAGATCCCTACGTCACTTCGTTCCTCTGGATGACAGATTGACGGGATTTTCTTAATTTGTTTAGATTCTTTGAAATTTGCATCCTCTTTTCATCCTCTAAAGTAAAGCTGCCTTAAAAGGCAGCTTACTACTTTATATCAAATTCTATAATATTATTTTTTATTTATAGCAGCCTGAACTTCTGCTTTTTTTTACTATTCTTCTAGTGTTATACTTTAACTGATTAGGATTTACGCTTCTCTCTAATTCCAATAAATTCACATACAACTCCTGATTATTTTCATAAGACTTTGTATCTAGCCAGTATCTCCCTTTGAGAAAATTGTAATTATCTATTCTTAAATATAATTTTTTATTCGATAGCTCTTTTATCATCATAAATTTCAAATTTTTTATTTCATATTTCCTTTCTTTATTAAAAGACTTAAATATCACCACTTCATCAGTTAACTCAATTTCTGATGGTTTACACATGGCTATATAAATATTAAATAATTCATAAAGTGATGCAATTATAATAAATGTATATATACTAATATTCAAATTTGAAATATTTTTTATGATTGCATAAATCAATAAAAACCCTATAAATATTGATGTCAGTATAATCTTTACAAAATATTTTTTAGTATCATATTTATATCTCATTGTTCCTCCCAAGTTCCTCACTTTTATAAGTAATATACTTCATTTAAAGAATATAAAGTCTTAAGAAACTCCACTCTCCAAATTTTATAATTTTTATTTATTTAAAATTTCAATTATTTTTTCTAAATCCTTATCCACACCAATTCCTGTTAAAAAAGATACTGCAACAACAACAGGAATATTATTTTTACTTGTATAAGCTGTAGTTGTAACAATTAAGTCCACTTTATCAGTTTTATATGGAAGTTCAGACACTTTACACTGTTGTATATCCACATTAATTCCTTTTTCTTTTAATAAATTACCCATTTTATTTACAACTACAGTCGAAGTAGCTATACCAGTTCCACAAGCTACCATTATCTTCTTTTTGTTCATATTTTCCTCCTATGTATTTCTCTATTTTTTATTTTTGACCATATACATTTTTAAATAGTTCACTTGCTCTTTTTATTTCTTCTTCTGGTAATGGCTTAGGGCTCCCTATACTTTTAGCCAAATAATAAACTTTTGCTGCATCTTCAAGCATTACTGCTGCTGTTAATGCATGACTTACATTTCCTCCATATGCAAATACTCCATGACTTTCTAATAAAACAGCTTTTTGATCTCCAATTTTTTCTACTATATATTCTCCTAATTCATCAGAACCAACTGGCGCATATTTAGAAACTGGAACTTCTCCTCCTATTTCATTTGCCATTGTCGTAGATGTTACAGGTATACTCTCGTTTAGCACTGCAAAGCAACTTGCAAATGATGAATGAGTGTGAATTATTCCATTAATTTCTTCTTTGGCCTTATATATTTGTAAATGCGTTTTTAAATCCGAACTTTGCTTTCTTATTCCCTCTATTATATTTCCATCTAAATCTGTTACTGTAATATCCTCTAATTTAAGTAAATCATACTCCATTCCACTAGGAGTCATAACAATATAACCTGTTTCTTTATCCCTTCCACTTACATTTCCTCCTGTTAATGTTATTAATTTATATTCTTTTAATTTTATACCTGCTTCTATTACTTCTTTTTTTAAGTTTTCTAACATTGCCAAGCCTCCTTAAAATCTCCACTTTAATAATCTTACTATTCCTCTATTATTAGTATTTCATGCATAGCCTTTGTCTCTTTTATTATTCTTTTTCTATTATATAATGCTAATCCTAGTGCAATTATAGTTAGAGCTGCTATTCCTATTACTGGTATACTCATTACTCTAGTAAATAACCAGCTTAATGGATTTGCTCCGTCACAAATACTTGAAATCATTGTGGCACCTGGAGGCATAGTAAAGTTAGCATTTTTAGCCATTAGTGTATGAAGTGGTGCTAAATTTGTAGCTATAAGAAGTCCAACTGCCATATTTAAAAACCCTATTATAAATGTTCTAAATACATTTCCTTTAGTTATAGGTACTAGCATTACTAACGAGAATGGAATAACTGCTAAATCTGCAAATGGTAAAACCCTATTTCCTGGTAAAATTGCCGCCAGAATAATTGTAATAGGTACTAAGACCAAAGATACTGCCAAAGTAGTAGGATGTCCTATTCCCACAGCTGAATCTAATCCAATATATAATTTACCTCTATTTTTAAACTTTTTACTCACAAATTCTTGAGCTGAATCAGATATTGGTATTAGACCTTCCATTAACATTCCTGCCATTTTAGGGATTAATACCAATACTCCCCCTAAAGTAATACCTAAAACTAACACTCCTTTCAAGTCATACCCTGCACCTATTCCAATTCCTATTCCAATTACAGTTCCAATAATTAATGGTTCTCCAAATACACCAAATCTTTTCTGTAATGTTTCAGCATCTATATCTATTTTATTTATTCCTGGTATTACATCTAAAATTTTATTTATAACTAAGGCTATTGGTACATAGGCCCCTGAAAATCCATGTGGCAGTGATACACCTGGAAGTCCGATATATTTTTCTATCCCTGGCGCTGTTAAATCAGCTATTACCATAATTATAACCATATTTAAAATCGCCGCTATTATTCCATATATTACGCTTCCTGTTGCTCCTGTTACTAATGCCCCTGTAAATGCAAAGTGCCAAAAATCCCAAATATCAATATCAAGAGTTTGTGTTGTATTTGTTAAAAGCATAAAAAAGTTCACAGCAATTCCAATCGGTATAATCAAAGCACCTACTTTTGAAGCAAAGGCTATTGCCGCTGCTGCTGGCCATCCTACATCAATAACTGTAAGATTTAATCCTAATCTTCGTACCATTTCCTGAGCTGCTGGTCCCAAGCTTCCTCCTAATAATCCAATTACTAAATTTAATCCAATAAATCCTACTCCTACTGTTAATCCCGCTCTTAATGCCTTTCCAAACTTAGCTCCTAATATCAAGCCAAATATAGTTATTATGAAAGGCATCATTACTTGGGGTCCTAGATCAACAATATAATTTAAAATCCACATTTTTGTAACCTCCTAAAAATTTATATTCCTAACTTTTTTTCTATTTCATCCACAGTTTCCTTTATTCCGATACCAGTTAAAAATGACATACCCATAATTACTGGAATATCCAATTTGGCATTAACTTGAGTTGTTGCCACTATTAAGTCATAATCAGCAGCTTTTGAGGGAATTTCTAATATTTTACATTGCCCTAAAGTAATATATTTTAATTTATCTCTTTTTTCTAACTCAGTTTTTAATTTATTTATTGCCATTGTTGAAGTGCAAACTCCCGCTGCACAAGCTAATAATATCTTTTTCACTTTTCTCCCCCTCCTTCCAATTTTTCTTTAACTATTTTTATTAGTTTTTCATCATTTGAATCAAGCATTTTCATAAATTCATCCTTATTCCCAAAAAAATCTATTAACTTTGTTAAAATATCTATTTTATCCTCTTTTTCTCCAAAAGCTATCATACACACCACCTGTACCATTGTTTCTTTTGTGTGATCCTCTGCACATTTAAAACCCACCTTGCTTTTCAACGTTGCTATTGACAAAGTGGAATTTATAACATGTTCTACCTCTGTATGAGGCATCGCCACACTATATTCTCCGAAATCTAATCCTGTAGGGTATTCCTTCTCCCTTCCTAATAGTCCTCCATAAAAGCTATCTTTTACATAACCATGTTTTTTTAAATTATCAGCCATAAATTTCATTATTTCTTCTGAACTTTTATATTCAAGCCCAGAAAATATTAGCTCCTCATCTATAATCATCTTTTTATTTCTCCTTTTCTAAGTATTTTTTTATTATGTTAAGGACTCCTAATTTACTTTTTTCTTTCTCAAGTTCTATAAAAAATTCATCATTTTCTGATAAAACCACTAAATCATTTAAAGTCTCTGTTATTTCTTCTTTTGAAAAACAAGCCAAACCAAATATATATTTTAATTTTTTATTTTCTGGAAAAGTTATTGGATTATCTAATTTCATAAAAGATACTCCTGTTTTTAGTACATCACTTTTATTCTCTGCATGGAGTATCATCAACCTTTGATCCAATATCATAAAAGCCCCATGTTCCTCTATTAACTCCTTCATACTTTCTACATATGTTTCAGTTACACATTTATCCTCTATTAACATTTTCCCAATTAAATTTACTACATTTTTCCAATTTTTTTCCTTTTCTTTCAAAAATATACTTTCTTCTTTTAAATACTCTAAGAGACCCTTATTTCTCTTCTTATTTATTTTCCTCTCCCTATTGTCATATATCTGATTATTGAATTTTTTTACCAAAATATCTCCTATTTTATCTAAATCACTTAAACTACACTCCTCTTTAATAACTTTCAAGAGATCAGTTACATAGATTCCTGCTTTTTTTCTCTGAAACCCTTTTTTTTCTAATAATATCTTATCTTTTTCAGATAAAATCACATTCAATCTGACAATTTCTTTCTCTATATTTATATCCTCTGCTATTTTTACTGTACTAAGTATGAAGTCTACATTTTTTAAATTATAATCCTTTAATTTATAGTAAGGAATTAAGTCTACTACTTTTATATCAAAGCAATCTGACAGCTCCTGTGCTAATAAATTTGAACTTGCGTAGCCTGTTCCACAGACTAAAAGTATATTATTAAATTTCCTATTCTTCTCCTTTATTCGATCTATTGCTAATTTAAAATGTACTGTAAATAATGCTACTTCATCATCATTTATCTTATGCCCTATATACTTTTCTACGTCTATAAGCGCCCTTTTTACACTTAGAAATAATTCCTCACAGCCTAAGTACACTTCTTCAAATATTATATTTGGTAGATAAATATCATTTTTAATTCGGTATATAGTAGGTTTGATATGGTTTAGAAGTCCATCGAATAGTACCTTGTCATTTGAAATATCTACACTGGAATTTTTACTTATTTCACCAATTAATTTTCTAACTAATATTTCTACTTCTATCCAATTCTCATAAAATGTATAACTATAGTTATATGTGTGACTCCCCAAAAAATATTCAGCTAATTTCAATATTTCCTTTTCATTAAATATTATTTTATTTTTATTTTCCAAAATTTCTATATTTTCTTTTAACATTTTATATTCATTTGTTTTTATAATATAGCTGTTATACGAGTCATCTTTTAGGATTATATTCTCTTTACTAATTCGTAAAATCGCTATGGAAAAATATATTATCAATAATTCAAAAACCTCATTTGAAGTATTTTCTATCAGCATATTCTCTATTGATTTCAAATAATTTTTCAAAAAATCTTGATCTAACTTTTCCATATAATTATTTAGTAATTTTTTTATTTTATAGTTTATAAAAAGCTCTTTCTGGTTTTCATTATTTTGAAATCCAAATAAATTTTCTATAAATACCTTTATCTTTTCCTTTCTTATCTTCAGTTCATCAGAGTCTATATAAAATCCATTTGAATTATTATATCTCATAGTTAGTTCTCTTTTTTTCAGTATAGTCTTTAGCTTTTTAATGTCGTTTTTTACAGTTAATTCACTCACTTGAAAAAAGGAAGCTAACTTCATAATATTTAGTTTTTCCTCTACACTAAATAAAATAGCTGTAAATATATACTCCATTCTTTCATCTTCCACATATTTATAATCTTTAGACTCTATTTCCTTCAAAAAATCCCTTAGTAAAACCTCTCCTTTTAATGACAATTTCCCTTTTAAGCTCTTTTCTATAATTGGAAACTTATACATTTTCAAATAATAATTTAAATTTTCAATATTATACCTTATAGTTCTCAAACTGACGGAAAACTCTTCAGCTAAAAATTCCATGTCTATTTCTCTATTTAAAGTTATTAAGACATTTAGAATTTGAACTTCTCTTCTTGTAAGTACCACTTTTCTCACCTCCTTCAATGAACTATTTATACTAAGGTTTACTCCATAAAAGAGAAATCGGCAAGACTAATTGTTTTCATAAAATCATGAAGTATATTATACTTTGCATTATAATGTTAGTAGTTATAAGTGGTTTAGACTAAAATTTTATTCTCATATAATAGATGGAAGTTTTATAAAATCAAAAAAAACTTCAATTTGTCAGATAAATTTTCAGTTGGAATTAATTTTTTAAAATTATTCTGAAAATAAAAAAAACTCTAACTTTATCACATAATAAAATAGAGCTTTTCAGCATACACACTTGTATTAACAAACTTAAATATAAATTTATATAGATAAAAATTTGCTTTTCTTAAAAAATCGTAGTATAAAATTAGTATGAATAAATAAAGATTAGACTCGGAGGTATTAATGAAAATAATATTACTTTATAACAAAAAAGTACCTTTAACTGAAAATATAAATAAAATAGTAGAAAGCAAGCTCTCTAATCATCAGATTATCATTACTGATTCTTATGAAAAACTCTATAAAGAACTCCCTGATACTGATATTTTAATAACAGGTAAGTTCACAGAAGAAATGCTTACTGTTTCAAAGAACCTTAAGTGGGTAAATGCTTTAAGTGCTGGAGTAGATAATTATAATTTAGACTTATTTAAAAATAATAATATTATTTTTACTAATTCCAGTGGACTACATAAAATTCATATGGCAGAATACGCTATAATGTCAATGATAATGCTTGCTAGAAATATGAACTTCTTTATGAAAAATCAACATAGAAAAAATTGGGATTATAATATCCCACAAAATGAAACATTTGGTAAAACTGTGGGTATTTTAGGCCTAGGAGCAATAGGAACTCAAACAGCCATATACTCTAAAAATCTTGGAATGAAAGTAATTGGAATTAATAGTACAGGAGCTATAAAAAATGAACATATTGATGAAGCTTACACACTAAAAGATATTGATACTGTTTTAAGTCAAAGCGATTATATAGTGAACTTGCTACCAAGTAATCAAGTAACAAAATATCTTTTAAGCCTTGATAAAATGAAATTAATGAAAAAATCTTCTTGTTTTATAAATATGGGAAGAGGAGATATTATAAAAACTGAAACTCTATACAAGGTTTTAAAAGACAATATAATTAGTGGGGCTATCTCTGATGTATTTGAAGTTGAGCCTCTTCCTAGTGATTCTTTACTCTGGGATTTAGATAACCTGATTATAACACCTCATATTTGTGGTGCTTCTGATACTTATTTAGAAAAAGGACTTACTCTTTTTATTGAAAATTTCAAAAATTATTTAAGTGGAAATGATGTGTTTAATCGGGTTGTTTAAGTATAAGTATATTTTCTATATTAAGTAATAATCTCTGAGTATAAAATTAACAGGCTGTTTCTATTCTGAAAATAGCCTGTTTAAATTTTAGTAA
Organism: Sebaldella sp.; assembly: GCA_018058425.1. Lineage (GTDB taxonomy): Bacteria > Fusobacteriota > Fusobacteriia > Fusobacteriales > Leptotrichiaceae > Sebaldella. The sequence continues at coordinate 27,194 of JAGOZX010000018.1, read as the reverse complement.
TTTATTTAATAATTAATCTACTAATAAAAAACTCATTAAACAACTTGACAAAAGTTCTATATCGAACTATAATTGTTGTAAATAAAAATAAAAGGCGGTTAATTATGAATAGATTATACAATTTTATCGTTAGTATACTTAAAGAACTAACCACAAATACTGATTATTATATAAATTTATTAATTGAACACTTGAAAATATCTTTATTCTCAATGATCATTTCTATTATACTAGGAATTGGAATTGGGGTAATTATTTTTTATAATAAAAAAAGTAGAAGTTTCATTTTAGGAATTACAAATGGTATCTATACAATACCTTCAATTGCTGTATTAGGTTTATTTATACCTCTGGTTGGAATTGGATTTTGGAATGCCTCTATTACTTTGATAATTTACGGCTTACTGCCAATAATAAGAAACACTTATACGGGTCTTGAAAATATTGATCCAAAGATAATTGAAGTTTCACAAGGAATGGGAGCTACAGAGTTTCAAACATTTAAAAAAATAAGACTCCCTCTAGCTATGCCCATTATTATCTCTGGAATTAGAACTTTAGTAATCATGACTATTTCATTAGCAGGAATAGCTTCTTTTATAGGAGCTGGTGGATTAGGGCAGGCAATATACAGAGGAATAAATACTAATAATCCAATACTAATTATCATTGGAAGTCTTTCTATTGCGGCACTTGCAATTTTTCTGGATTATTTACTAAATATTTTTGAAAAAAGATCATTTCAAAAGATAAATGGAAACTCTGCTTCTTATAAGAAAATAAATTTATTACAAAATAAAAAATCTATATTATTATTTGGTATTGCAATTTTTGGTATATTTATATTTACATTTACAAAAAATAATAATAAAATCAAGGCTGATCCAAATAAAAAAATAGTTATTGCCACTAAACCAAGTGCTGAACAACTTATTTTAGGAGAAATTCTTAGCTTATTAATACAAGAAAATACAGATATAACAGTTGAAAAGAAGTTTAGTATTGGAGGAGGAACTTCTAATATTCATCCTGCACTAATAAAGGGAGAAGTTGATATATATCCAGAATACACCGGAACTTCTTGGTTATTTGTATTAAAACAGAAACAAGCATTAGAATCGAAAGAAATGTATGAAAAAATAAAAAAAGAATATGAAGAAAAATATAAACTTGAATGGCTTGGCCTTCTTGGATTTAATAATACATTTTCTCTTTCTATGAAAGAAGAATTAGCTAATAAATATAATATCAAAACTTTCTCTGATCTAGCTAAATTAAGTGAACAATTTCGATTTGGTGCTGAATTTGATTTTTTTGAGAGAGAAGATGGATTCCCCGGATTAAAGAAACTATATGGATTTAACTTTAAGAAATTAACAGAATTAGATATTAATTTAAAGTATAAAGCTATTGGAAGTGGTGAAGTTGAAGTTATCAACTCATTTTCTACTGATAGTTTAATAAAGAAATATAATATGGTTACTTTGAAAGATGATAAAAACTTTTTCCCATCATATGATGCAGGTTTTGTGGCAAGAAAAGAAATTTTAGATAAGTATCCTGAACTAATTCCATTAATAAATAAATTAAATGGACAAATCAATGATAATACTATGATTAATTTAAATTATCAAGTAGAAGTGGAAAATAAAAATCCTGAAGATGTAGCCAGAAAATTTTTAGAGGAAAAGGGGTTAATATAATGAATATTATAGAATTTAAAAATGTTAGTAAGTCTTATTCAGATAAATTAATCATAAAAGACTTAAGCCTTCAAATAGCTGAAGGAGAGTTTATTACAATTGTAGGAACTAGTGGAAATGGAAAGACAACTTTACTTAAAATGATTAATTCTTTGGAGAAAAAAACTTCTGGAAAAATAAACATTTTAGGTAAACAAATTGAAGAATGGAATGAATCTGAATTAAGAAAAAAAATTGGTTATGTAGTTCAGAGCATTGGATTATTCCCACATTTAACAATTGAAGAAAATATTGGTTATGTATTAAGTTTACAAAATAAAACAAAAAATGAAATAAATAATAAAGCAAAAGAACTACTAAATTTACTAAATCTTTCTTTAGACTTTTTAGAAAAATATCCTAGAGAATTAAGTGGTGGAGAACAGCAGAGAGTCGGCTTTGCAAGAGCTTTAGCCTCTGACCCTAAGATAATCTTAATGGATGAGCCTTTTGGTGCACTTGATGAAATAAATAGAAAAAATTTACAAAATCAAATAAAAAATCTGCAAAAGGATTTTAATCTCACTATTGTCCTTGTTACTCATGATATAGAAGAAGCTTTTGAACTGGGAACAAGAATAGTAGTAATGAATAACGGAAATATTGAACAAATTGGAACAAAGGAAGATTATTTTAATAAGTTTGAAAGTCCGTTTGTAAAAGATTTCTTAAGTGACAAATTGAAATCTATTTATATTAATGATCATAAGATAAGCTTAGAACAGCTACAAGAAATAATTTAAATTTGGATATTGGAGGAAATGAGATGAAAGTAAATATTTTTTCTGGAACAAGTGACTTTGGGAAGAAAATAGCTCTTATATTAATTGATCAAATAGGTGTTGGTAATGTAGTCCTGACAACAAGATCTATTGAAAAATCAAAGAAATTTTCTGAAATGGGAATTGAAATAAGGTACGCTGATTATAATGATCCCGTTTCATTAGAAAAAAGTTTTAAAAGTGAGGAAATTTTAATTCTAATCCCTAGTATCAGTCCTCCATTTAAAAGGGTTACTGAATTTCAAAATGCTCTAGATGCAGCAAAAAAGAATAAGGTAAAAAGACTTATCCTATCTAGTATTTTTAATATTACAAAGGGAGTCAACTCTACTTTTATGATGACTCCTTTTTACCTATATGCAGAGTCAAGTTTGAAGTTAAGTGGTTTAAATTACACAATTGTCAGAAACTCTTGGTATACTGAAGTTTTACTAAATGAAAAAGAGAATATTTTAGAAGAGCCTGCTGGAAATGGTAAAACTTCTTATATGGGTAAAGATGAGATGGCGAAAGCTGTTGCTTTTACTGCCTTAGATGATAAACATATTAATAAAAGTTATACACTTGTTTCAGATAGGCTAATTGATTATTATGAAATAGCTGATATTTTATCTAGTGTAAAAAAGGAACAATATTATTATAAGCCTATGTCTAGAGAAAAGTATAAAGAAAAATTAATATCTGTTTATGGCGTTCAGGAGTATTTTTCTGATATTCTAATAAGTCTTTATGACTCCACAGCTAAAGGCCAAGATGAGATAATAAATAATGACTATGAAAAAATTACTGGTGAAAAACCAATGACTGTGGAAAATTACTTGAAAAAGATTACTTTAGAAAATGATGGTGAATTTAATGGGTAAACAAGATATGTCTGATATAATATCGATTATTTCTGATATTCGAGAACTTGGAAGAAGTTTTATATTAAAAAAGCTTACTGAAAATGGAATTAATGACTTAGATGTCTCACATGGTAACATCCTCACATTGCTCTACTCTAATGAAAAATTACAAATGAAAGAACTATCGAAGAAAATAAAAAGAGGTAAATCCACAGTTACTGTTCTAATAAGTAAGCTTTTAAAAAATGGTTATATAAAAAAAGAGCAGTCTACTGTTGATAAAAGGATCTTCTATATTTCTTTAACTGAAAAGTCTGAAAAATTAAGACCTCTCTTTTTTGAGATATCTGATGAATTAAATTTGAAATTTAGTAATATTTTGACTGATCAGGAAGGGCAGATTTTCCTTGATATTTCTAGGAAAATTGTGAGTTCTTGGGATTCTTTTTAGGGGGTGCTATTATTTATTAATAGTTCTAAAATCTAGCGTGTTTGAGATCCTCACGGCGCTTCGCTTCTCAGGATGACAGATTGGTGGGCTCTTGATTGCCTTCGAGTGATTTTTGTCCACTTTTCAACTTTTCACTGAACCTTGATATTTTTCTTTGTATTATTGTTACTTTTTGAAACTCTTGTAATTAATTAAGTATTTTTAATCATTAAAAACAAAGCCTTCCATCCTGTCATTCTGAGGAGCTTGCGACGTGAGAATCTATTTTTATTACACACTTACTCATCTAAACATTCCCAATCCTCATGCAACTAAGCTTTTCAGTATGATAAAAACAAAAATTGCCCCCCCTGACAAATCATTCCCCCCATTAAAATAAATTTACAACTAAAATATACTAAAAAAGAGTCTGAAATACCCCTCCCAAAAGATTTTCATTGACAAAATAAGATTATTTTGTATAATTTAAATAAGATATTGTCAACTTTTTTGGAAATGAGGAACATGAAATGAAACTTGAAGCATATAATTACCTAAAAGAAAAAATAATAAACAATAAGATTTCACCTAATGAAATTCTTAATGAAAGAAGTATAGCTAAAGAACTCAACATGAGTACTACTCCTATTAAAGAAGCCTTACTTCGGTTAGAATTAGAAAACCATGTACAGATTTTCCCTAGGAGAGGTATCTATGTAAAAGAGGTAAATCTAAAACTAATAAAAGATATTTTCCAAGCCCGTATGAAATTAGAACCTGTCTTAGTTGAACTAACGGTACAGTCTATGGAGAGAAAACTATTATTAAAAAATATGTTAAACTTAAAAAAAGAATTTTTAGATATTTCAAAAATAAAGAATTTAGATACCGAAACCTTTGATACTGTTTACGAATCTTTTAGATATTTTTTTACTAATAACTGTAATAATTTATATCTTACTAATCAAATGAATGTAGTTTATAATCATTTACATAGAATCAGAAAATCTTTATATAAAGAGGATCACAGAAGATTAGAGGGAATTGGTGAGAGTATAAAAATAATCGATGCCATCATGGAAGAAAAGTCTATAGAAAAAATAAAGAATCTATGCGAAATTCACATAGAAAATGCCCAAGGTGACTTTTTCTCTAACTTAGACAATCTAAAGATCTAAGTAACATTTATTATTCAATTTAAGCCAAAAATTGTCCAAATCAGATAATTAAATCTTTTTTGGACAATTTATATTTATTTAAAAGGTTTGTTAATTAGATTGAAAAATTATATTTAACTTTCTTCTCTGTTTCTACTGTTATTTTCCCGCTTTTTATCACATAAAGTCTTTCTGGTATATCAATAATTGCATCTTTTACTTTCTTAGTGTCTAATAATACTAAATCAGCATTTTTTCCAACTTCTAATCCATAATCTTTTGCACCTATTGCTTTAGCAGGATTTGTAGTTATCATTGGAAGAACTGTTTCTATATCATCTGCTCCACCTAAATGACCTACTGGTATTGCTAACATTGCTGTTTGCATAATATCTCCATTTCCATAAGGTGTGAAAGCATTTCTAATATTATTTGTACTTATACAAACATTTACGCCTCCATCTCTTAAGGCTCTAATTGGAGTTAATCCACGTCTTACATTAAACTCATCATTTCTTCCACCTAAATGTAAGTCTGTTGCTGGAAGACTCATTACGTTTATTTGGGCCTTTCTCATTAATTCAATAATAGGCTTTAATCTCTCTTTATCTACTGATCCTAAACTAGTCAGATGACCTACTGATACTCTTCCAATAAATCCTTCTTTTATAGTTTTTTCACATAAATATTCTATTGTCATTCCTTCATTTCCATCTTTAAAATCTTGATGAAAGTCTAAAGGTTTATTATACTTTTTAGCTATTTCAAATATTAAGTCTATATGTTCATTTGCTGGAGCATCATTGTAAGGAATTCCACCTACAGCATCAGCACCCATCTCCATAGCTTCATACATCATTTTTTCAGTTCCCGGAGTTTTGAAAATTCCTTCTTGCGGGAATGCCACTACTTGCATATCTACTTGATTTTTAAACTTTTCTTTTAACTTTAATATAGTTTCAAAACCTGTAAATCCTTGACTTGGGTCAAATTCTGAATGAGTTCTTACATGTGTAATTCCATGTTGAATCAACATCATTAAAGTTCTTGTAGCTCTATCTTCTATATCTTCTTTTGTAAATGTTGGTTTTAATTCAGCAGTTGCTTTTATAGCCTCTGCAAGAGTTCCTGACTTATTAGGACGTCTATCAGCTATTAGAGCTTTATCTAAATGAATATGACTCTCTACTAATCCAGGGATTAGTACTCTTCCATCAGCATTTATCTCTTTTTCAGCCTTATCAGCTATATTAGCTTCTATTTTTATTATCTTTCCATCTTTAATAGCAACATCTTTTAAATCTTCTGCATCTGAAATTCTAGCATTTCTAATTATTATATCCATAATTTTCCTCCTAATTTATTTTATCTATTATAGCATTTTCTAATTATACAAAGTAAGAAATTACAAGTAATATTCCTAAACTTCCTAAGATCCATTTTGAGTTCCCTTTTACTACATCTAAGATTGGTATTCTAAATCCTGATGATAAAGCTTGCATTGTTATATTAACAAAACTCATTTGACTTCCTAAACCTACACCAATAGCTACGAATCCAAGTTCCATTGGAGAAAACCCTAATGATACTGCAATTGGTATTACTAACATTAGTATGGATCCCACATATGCTCCTGCTGGTACTCCTACTAAAAACCCTGCTAATACTGCTACTGGCACGACTAAGCTTTTAGGTGCTATTTCTGCAACACTTACAATAGCTGAGAATGCTCCTGTTTCACCAATTATATTTATGAAAGTTAAGAATATACCAACACTAAATAATCTAACTAAAATATAGTTTGATCCTTCTACCATTGAACTTGATGATTCTCCTAAAGTTAGTTTTGTACATATTGCTATTAAGGCAATTGTTATTATTGAATAAACTAATGGAGAAATTAAAGGCATTCCTACCAATTTATTTACAAATGGACCAAATATAACTGCTGATAATAAGAATATTGTTGGTATTGTCATTATAAATAATTCTTTATTTGTTTTTCCTGCATACTCATCTTCATGGTCTTCTGAGAAAATTACTTTTCTTTTTTTAGCTCCATAATATGCTAAGGCAATTGCTAATATTGTAAATACTAGAGCAAATATCTTCATTATTGAAACATATTCTGCTACTGGTGTATTACTTAATTTTGAAACTATACTTGACTCTAACGAAGCTGGTGAAGTAGTAAAACACACCGCTGCTGCTATTGACATTGCAGCTATTAATTCTGGTATTGCACCTAATGCAGCAAAGGCTAATGGAGCTATTACCATTGCACTTCCTCCACCTATACCTGACATATATGTAGCTGCTGCCTGTAATATTACTATAAATGCTGCTAAATACTCTACTTTTCCTCTTATTCCTCTTTTTACAAGTGATAAAGCTGATGTATAGCCACCTGATTTAAATACTGCCATTGCTAAAGCTGAATTTATAATAGGTACTGTTATAGTTAACATTGCTGGAATTGATTTTAATAAGATACCATTTGCATCTCCTAATGATATTTTACCAATTATCATTGCTAAAATTCCACCTACAAAACCTGCTACTAACATATCAAACTTTTTATAAAGCATGAATACTATTATTATTAACGGGATAACTACCACAAATGCCATTATTCCCTCTGGTTTTTTTATTACTTTTGCTACCTCTTCCGAAAACGATATTCCTGACATAATTAACATCATGAACATTATTTTGATCATCATTGAACACTTCTTAGCCATTTTTCTTCCTCCTGATTAAATATTATTTTTTTTAAATGTATTACTTACCTACTATTACTGTTCCTGTTAAACCATTAATTCCATCTTTTGCTTTTTCCAATGAAGTTATTAATGCTTTTTTATCAGGATTACTTTTTACAAATTTTACAGCTGCTTCTACTTTAGGAAGCATTGATCCTGGTGCAAAATGACCTTCTTTCATGTACTGCTCGGCTTCTTCTACTGTTATCTTATCTAACCATTTCTGATCAGGTTTTCCATAATTAACTGCTACTTTTTCTACTGCTGTTAGTATAATCAAATAATCAGCTCCAAGTATTTCTGCTACTTTTTCACTTGCAAAATCTTTATCTATAACTGCGGAAACTCCCTCCAGATGATTACCATTTTCAATCACTGGAACTCCTCCACCGCCAACTGTTATTACCACATGTCCTTTTTCCAATATTGCCTTTATTATTTCTGTCTCTACGATTCTTTTAGGCATTGGAGATGGCACTACTCTTCTGTATCCTCTTCCTGAATCTTCTATCATTGTAAAGCCCTTTTCTTTTTTTAATTTTTCTGCTTCTTCTAATGTATAAAATATTCCTATTGGTTTAGTTGGGTTTTTAAAAGCTTTATCATCTTTATTCACTACTACCTGTGTTATAATACTAGCTACAGACTTATTTATGTTTCTATTTCGCAATTCTTCTCTTATTGCATTTTGTAAGTGATATCCAATATAACCTTGACTCATCGCTCCACACTCTGGAAAATTTATATCTGGAATTTTTTCATCCATTTCAGCAGCCTTTCCTAGCGCTGTATTTATCATGCCTACTTGAGGGCCATTTCCATGTGTTATAATAAGTTCGTTTCCCTCTTCTATTAAATCTACTATTGGCTTAGCTGTTTTCTTTACTGCCTCTAGCTGCTCTTCTGGAGTTTCTCCGAAAGCATTTCCTCCAAGTGCGATTACAATTTTGTTTTTCATTTTAAGTCCTCTCTTAATTGTTATAATTCATTTATATTCTCATCAAAGGCTGCACTACTATAGAGTAAAATCCCTAATAAAGTATCTATACCTGATGTATGACCATTTTCTATTAATCTAAGATAACTGCTGTATAATTCATTTTGATTCTTTATTTCATCATATTTATAAGTAAATAGTTTTTTGCAAAACTTTATAATATTTAAACTAAAGTTATTAAATCTAGCATAGTATAAGTATTCACATGATATATCTGTTGTCATCTTCTCTATATCAACTAGTAACTTATCTCCTAGAACTTCTAATGATTTATCATTATTAAAAGCCATTACTGCCATTATTCCAATGAGAAAGTCATCTCCACTTGGAGTCAGACCCTCTCCTCTTCCTAAAAAATATCTATAATCTTGTATGTCCATGTTATTTGATTTTATCTGTTCTTTTAAACTTTGAAATCTTTTAGATAATTCTGAGTTACTTTTTTCATTTCCAAAAATTATATTTATAAATTCTTTATTTTGAACTCTAAAACCATTTTCTAGATTATTTTCTAATACATAATCTATTATTTTCATAATATTTTTCTTTGCATTTTTCTTATCTATTTTTAACGGTGTAATTTTAGGGGTATATTTCTTTTCAAGTAACTTTAATTGCAAATTTTCTTTTTCAAATAATAATAAATTTTCTTTCTTATTAAAAGTAATAACTTCATCTTCTTCTATTAAAGATATTATTTCTTTTATACTTTTACTACTCACCTGTATTCCAAACGGAGGCATAACAGTTTGATTTGAACTTATATTTACTAGTCTGTTACCAAACTTTAGATTAATACTAGTTTCAAACTTGCTGTGCAATTTTCCGATATGCTCTTTTTCAAAAATTTCCTGAGTGACTTCTGAATAAGAATCTGAATACATAATTTTCATTTTAGCTCACTCCATATTTTTTTGCTAAAGCTTCTAAAGCCTTAGTAAAACACTCCAATGGAACTCTTACTGTTCCTGCTCCAATTTGTCCAATCCCTGCTTTTTTATGTGCGATTCCTGTATTGATAACTGGAGTTATTCCTGTTTCTACTACCTTACGTATATCTATTCCAAGACATGTTCCTTGGAAATCCCATGTAGGAATTGCATAGTTAGAGTTATTAGCAATACATATTTCTCTCATCTCTTCACTAATATTTAGAGCATCTTCAAATCCTCCTGCTCCTATAAACCTTGTTACTCCTGGTGCAGCAACCATTGCCATTCCACCTACTCCAAATGTTTCTGTTATAGCACTGTCTCCCATATCAGGATTTGCATCTTCTTGGCTATATCCAGTAAAGAACAATCCTTCTGGAGTATTTACTGGTGCTGTAAACCATTCTTCACCTAATCCACTGACTCTTATACCAAATTCATTACCATTTCTTGTTAAAGCTGTTACAATACTTCCTTCTTCTATTACTCTTGCTGAATCCATTATTACTTTACAAGTAGCCATCATTATATTTAAGAAAAATTGATCAGTATCTGCTAAGAATATAGTAACTTCTTCTAAGTCTTTAGGAGTAATATCAGCCTTTAGTAAATATGGCATTATATCTTTTAAGAATAAAGCTGATGCAGCTATGTTTCTTTGGTGAAATTCATCTCCCATTGTTAAAGCTTTAGCTACTATAACATTTATATTTAATCCACCATCTATTTTAGCTAGTGATTTTGAAAGGGCAGGTCCTAGTACATCTTTCATCCATTTTAATCTATCTACTACTTCTTGGCTGTATGCTCCAAAACGTAATACTTTTCCTATTCCTTCATTCATTGTACAATATGCTTTTTTACCATTTGCATTGTTTTTTACTACAAGTAAAGGCATATTTCCTGTTGTTATTCCACCCATAGGCCCTACTGCGTCTACACTATGACATGGTAAAAACTTTACTCCATCTTCAGATAACATCTTTCTTGCTTCTTCTTCGTTATTTGCCCATCCTTCGAATAATACTGCTCCAACGCATGAACCTTTCATAGGATCTGTCATTTCTTCCCATTTCATAGGAGGTCCTGCATGTAAGATTACTCTTTCATTTAGTTCAGATATTACTTCCTTTCCAGGTCTCACATCCATCAAAAACGGCTGTGCTTCTGTTATTTTACCTATTACTGCCTCATTAGCTTCATCTATTGTTTTATAATTCATTTTTTTCTCCTCCTATTTATTTAAGTTTTTCTAGTAATTCTGCTAATCTTTTATTTCCGCCAGCTATTGGTGCCCAATTATACTGAATTACTTTAGCATCATATTTTTTTATAGTTTCTGCAAATTTTACAAGTCCTACATTTACTACCACAAGATCACTATTTATTAAGTTTGGTTGTTCCGATTGTTCTTTAGAATCTGAATTAGAAACATTAATTTCTTTATCTTCAAGACACTTTATTATTCCCATTGCTAATCTTGTTGCCTGTGCATTACTCTCACAAACTATTGCTCCACTTTCTTTTAACTTTTTAGCTTGTTCACTATATTTTTGTGGATCAGATTCTGTTCCAGTTATAGAAGCAATAAATACAATGTCTTTATATGCTTTATCTTCTTTTATCTCTTTAATTACTGGAGCAAATACACCTGCCATATCTTCATGACCACCATAACCAATAACATTGTCTAGTAAGATAACAGCAGTTTCATTTTTCTTAGCCATTTCAAAAACCATGTCTACTCTTGTACTTGGGTCAATCATTGGATGTGGCTTTCCTTGTGTATAGAAGTCGTCCCCTAAATCTATTATTTCATGACTGTTATAATGAAGCATCATACCCTTGTCATGCTTTCCACTGTCCTCAACATTATAGTAGTCTCTAATTATCATTCCTGCTTCTGCTGCTAGCGTTCCTCCACAATAAAGTCCTTTTATTCCTCTTTGGTCTTTATTATCAGCAATAGCTTTTATTTCTAAAACTTCTTTTATTATATTTTTTGGTGAAACCTTGAATTTTTCAGCAATTTCTACTGCTTTTAATGCTGTATCTTCAAGAGTCCAAGTATAAGAAATATTATCATGATCTGTTCTTGACTTATCTCCTAAAAAATTAGCAATTACTGGTTTTCCTAAAGTTTTAAATGTTTCAATAACTTTATCTCTTACTTCTGGTGCTGGTGGTTTAGAAACAAATACAATAACATCTGTATCTTCATCTTTAGCAAGTAACTTTAATCCTTCTAATGCTGTTATTGCTTCTATTTGTGCAGAAAGATCTCTTCCTCCAGTACCTATTGCCTGTGTAATTCCATAACCTTTTCTTGAAATTATAGTTGAAACTTCTTGTATTCCTGTTCCAGAAGCTCCTACAATTCCTATGTTCCCTTTTTCTACCACATTAGCAAACGCTAATGGCAGTCCGTCTATTATTCCTGTACCACAGTCTGGTCCCATTACTAAAAGACCTTTTGATTTTGCAACTGTTTTTATTTTTTTCTCATCTTCAAGTGAAACATTGTCACTAAATAAGAATACGTTTAATCCTTTATTTAAAGCTTTTAATGATTCCTCAGCTGCATATTCTCCTGGTATTGAGATCATCGCTAAGTTTGCATCTGGTAATTTTTGAAGTGCAGTTTCCCATGTTCTAGCTAATGGAATTTTTGTACCTTTTGACTTTGTTGATTGGTTTTTTAGGAAAAGATCGATATTTTTTAATACTTCGTCTATTTTTTCTTCGTTTTCTGTATCTATTACTATACATATATCATTTGGTGAGGCTGCTTCCAGTTCTTCTGTATATAAACCTGAGTTACCAAATATCTCCTTATTTGCAGGTGTTCCCATCATAATGGAAAGTTTCTCTATACCTTCAGTGGAAGAAAGCTCCTTAGTCAACAGCATTAAATTCACTGAATCCTGATACGAATTTTTCTTTATAATAGTATATAACATTCTTAAACACTCCTTTTCATTTAAATATTGTTCATATTTTACATAACATCTTTTTTAAAATATCTTTTTATTTTAAAGTATAAAAAATAGTTTATAAAATTTCTCATATGCATTTTTAAATTTATTTCCTTACTATATAAATACAATATAATATTTCAATAGTCAATATAAAACATAAAATATTTACATATTTTATACATTGTGATATTTCACAAATAATATTTAATTGACAAATAGACAATATTTTGTGATAATATAAGTATAAATCGAAAGGAAATATCATAATGAAAAATGAATTAAAATATAAGATTTTTGAAGACCTAAAAATAAAAATCATAAATAATGAAATTAAACCAAATGAAATTATAAATGAACGTGACATAGCAAGTAGTTTTGGCACAAGTACCACTCCTGTGAAGGAAGCTCTTTTCTATTTGGAGTATTATAATTTTATTACAATAAAACCTAGAAAAAAGATTTTTGTGAATGAGATCGATCTAAAAACAATAAAGGACACTTTTCAAATGAGGGTAAAACTAGAACCTATAATTATCGATCTTACTATTAAGACACACTCAAAAAGTTTTCTTGCAAAGTCTCTTTTAAAGTTTAAGAATAACTTTAGTGAACTTCTGGAGTTAGCGGAGATAAATGAAACACTTTTTTATAAGTATGATGATGAGTTTCATCAGTTTTTTTCCAATAATTGTGGTAACCAGTTTTTTACTAATCAGATGAATTTAGTGTATGAGAATCTTACAAGAATTAGAAAGATTCTTCATCATGGAATTCCTAAAAGGAAAGAAAATATAGAAGAGCATATTAACTTACTTGATCTTATTTTAGATGGTGAGCCTTATGAAAAGATAAACTCTTATTCTATAGAACATATTGAAAATGAACAAACTGACTTTTTTAAGGATATTAATTTTTTTAATTTGTAAAAGAAATGAATTTGGATGGATGGATTATCATTGAATTAAATTGAGTCAGTTTTTTTTCATAAGAAATATATCGAAACATATCCTAGAAATTGTGTCATTCTGAGGAGCTTGCGACGTGAGAATCTGTTGCGTATTTAGCTTGAAACAATATTAAAATATAAGTATTTTTAAGTATAATAAAAAAGAAAGTCGCTGCTAAATGACTTTCTTTTTTCACGAGTAATTTTTTCCAATTCTATTTCATTACTTCTCTTCCTTTGTCCTATGATGTAAGAATCCACACCAAACACTCACTCAAAGCTCCCTTATCACACAATCAAATACCATAAATCTTCCTCTTCCCATTATGAAATTCTAAGTAATTTATCTCATTTAAAGATAATACACTAACACTTATATTTAAATCATCTATATTAAAGCTCTCCTTAATTATTTTCTCTATTTTATTTTTATTAATTCGTTCTTTCCAAAAAGTTAAAATTGATAGTTTCACTTCCTTATTCACCACTTCAAATTTATAATCTATAATATATTTATTTTCAAATATTACTTCATCCGTCTTATAAATATTAAACCTATCTTTTTCTCTTTGTATTCTTCCACCAATATAATCCAAACATTTTAAACTACTATTACAAACACACTTTTTTTTCAAAAACCTTCCTTTATCCCCTGTTTTATATCTAATTAAAGGCATAGCTTCCCTATTAAAAGTAGTCAATACAATTTCTCCATATTCCCCATCTTCTAATCTCTTGTTTGTAAAAGGATCAATTATTTCTATATAAATATCATTTTCTCTAGGATGCATTCCCAAATGATAGTCGCATTCCACAGCGCCGCCATATGCTGTTTCTGTCAAACCGTAATGATTGTAAACCTTACATTGAAAGGTATCCTCTATTTCATCCACTGTCTTCTTTGATATATAATCTGAACTAGTTAACACACCTTTTAATTTTTTGTTTTTCTTCTTAAATTTTGAGTATCTAGCAAGAGCTTGTATTTGAATAGGTGCACCTACTATTGAATCTGATACTTCTAAACTTTTTATAGCATGATCAAAATCTTCTATTAATCCATACTTTTCAGTAATCACTCCAAGCCTAGACATAGACTTGGCTACTAAGTCTCCAATGCTATTTTCATTTTTAAAAGGCATTAATATAAGCATTCTGTCATCTTTAGTTACCATTTGTGACAATCCATAGCTAAAAAAGTTAATTGTATATTCCAAGTCTTCTTTTGAAAAGAAGATTGTTTTACTTTCTCCTGTACTTCCACTGGTATTTATATGTACTATTCTCTCCACTTCTCCAATTGAAATACATAACATCTTTTTATAATTTTCTCTTATATCTTCTTCTTCTGTAAAGGGAAGTTTTTCTATATCCTCTACCTTTTGTATCTCATTTATATCTTTTAATTTTTTAGCATAAAAGGCTGATTTTTTAGCTTGTTTAATTATTTCATTAAATTTTTTTATATTATAATTTCCCATATCTTCTTTATGTAATATTTTATTTCCTGTTATACTCTCTATTATATATTTACTAAGTATATTAGTCTTTTTTTCACTTCCCATTACTTAATAATTCCTCTATATAGACTTTCTCCTAATAAAGAAGTCAAATTATAAGAGCAAAAAGGTATTAAATTACTGTCATTACTTACTGTATGAATATAACATTTTTGTAATCTATCTATATCTAAGTTCCATACATCCTGAAACGCCATTCCTGAAATTGATATTTTATTATTAGTCATTTTATTTAGAAAACTATCTATTGAACTTGTATCAATGCTGTTTTTTTCTTTAGTTAGTCCACTCTCAAATTTCAACATTGTCCATTTTCTAGCTACAGATTTTCTAGCTGACTGACTTGAACAACAGCTATTGCTTTTCAGTTCAACTGGTGATATTTCATTATTCTCTATTAAAAAATCTCCATGAAAAGAACACAAAGGATGTTCAGCACTACCTGATTCGAAGTTTTTTATTTTCATCTTTTGGTCTGTTTGCGTTTCTATTTCCTCTAAAACCTTATAAATGGTCATCCTATCTTCATTATTAGGTTCCTTTTCATATCTGCCAAAAAAACTCATTGGCTGAAAATGTACACTTCTTACATGAGGCATGTTATCTATGGCAAACTTAATTATCTTTCCTATTTCTTTATCATTTATCCCTTTTTTTATTACTGGAACTAATACTATCCCTATATTAAGCTCCTTACAATTCTCTATAGCCTTTAATTTTTTATCTAGAATATTATCCCCTCTAAAATACTTATAAGTACTATCTAAAAAACCATCAAATTGTAAAAATACAGTATTTAAACCTGCATCTGATAATTTTTTTAAGTACTCTATATCCTCACCTATTCGTATACCATTTGTATTTAATTGAAAAAAATCAAAACCCTTATCTCTGCCTATTTTTATTACCTCATCTAAATCATCTCTCACGGTAGGCTCTCCTCCTGAAAGCTGTATATTAAAAGGCCCTCCTGATTTTAATAACATATCATACCATTCACTTATTTTTTCCAATGAAGGATCAGAAAAAATTTCATCATTCGCTTTTGCAAAACAAACTGGGCAATTTAAATTACACCTATCAGTTACTTCTAATAGAACACAACATGTTGCTTGCTTATGATTTTCACAAATACCACAATCAAATGGACAACCTAACTTAATTTTTTTAGTATTCTGTAAATTATTTTTATTCATATTAAACTTATAGAATTTTCTAAAATGCTCTTCATTATCCCAAACTAAAGTTTTAAATTCACCATGTAAACTACACTTTTTAAATAAATACACTTTTTCATTTTCAGAGATGTAGTCAGCTGAAATTTTTTTCAAGCATATTGGACATAAACTTTTAGTGGATGCAATAATTTTATTTTCCATTTCCTATCCCCCTTTGTTTATAACATAAGTATCTAATGTTTTTTATTAATCATATAAATCAATATTATTTTCTTCAAAAATAGATAATATCTTTAAAAAAGACTCCTTTAACATCACTGAGCATACTTCTCTTTTTTTCTCTGGATCCAATGTTGCACATTCCACTGAACTAAAAGTATTTTCAAACCATTCCACATATTCATTTATCATTTTTTTAAATTTGAGATTCTCTTCTATTGAATTATCCTTAGCCAAAAGATTTATAGCTATTGCTCCACCAGTGACTATACCACATGTTTTCCCAGTATGTACTCCATCTCCAAGTGCATATAATACCTTTATCAGCTCATCATTTTTTTTTAACGTTACTTCTTGTATAAGCTCACACATTATTTGACTACAGTTTTTATTCGTACTAGAAATAGTTGCTATCATAATATCTACTTCATCCATATAATCCTCTCCTTATATTTTTTTAGCTATTATTGAAAAATAACCTATTTCACTTGCTTTATAGCCTTTTGGAATACAATCAGCCATACAATTAGTCTGTTTTTCCCATAAATTTTTCAAATAAAATTTTTTTAATTCTAAAGTATTATCTTCAAAATATATAATTTTGAATCCTGATGTATTTAAGACCTCTATCCATTCATTAAAAGTAAAAAAATTATTTGATTCTTTTTTGATCAGTGCCATTATGTCATTTATAATAAAAACTCCATTATATTTGAGAAGGCTATGCACCTTACTTATAACTTCTTTTACATTTGAGAAGGTACTAATTACGCATTCACTAATAACTCCATCAAACTTATTTTGAAATTTTAAAATATCAATATCCTCTGAAATAATAAACTTCACATCTGGATACCTTGTCATTGCTTTTTTTATCAATACTTCTGATTTATCTGTCCCTATAACATCAAAATTTTTATTAATTAAATAATTTGATGTATGACCCTCCCCACAGCCAAAGTCTAAAAAAACTCCTCTTTTTATCCCTGAAATATCTACTAACTTTTCCGTTAACTCTATGCCGCCAGGCCTCATAGGTATAGAATCATCCCAATTAGTATTTTCATATAAATTATCCATTATTTATTCTCTAATGATTTTTCCACATGCAGCATCTTACCAAGTGCTAATTCTTCTGGAACAAAGACCATTCCACATTTTGGACATTTAGGTAATTCCACAGGAAATCCATTCCCTAAATATTCTAAACTCACAGGCCCTATTTCCAAATTTACATTACACTTACTACACATTAAGTCTGTATAATCACTTTCTAACTCTGCATCATTTGTTTTTATCTGCATAAGTACTCTCCTTTTACTTCTCCATAAAAACCATTCTATGAGTATAAGCATTTAAAATTTTATATCCATCTTCAAATTTATTATATTTCACCCAAAAAGTAACATTATTTGGTCTAAAACTAGTAATGAGACAATCTTCTTTGGCATTTATAAAATACTCATTTGTTTCATTTGCATTAATAATTGCTTTTTGTATATCTGTTTTTAAAATCATTCTGTCTTCAATTATTTTCTCTAAATCTTTATCAATAAAAATCTTACAATCCAATGATTCAGTCCCTTTCTCATTCCAAAATTTTTCTAAAAATAAATTTTTTATCATTTTTCTATTCTCTTGTCTTTCTGACCATGTGGGCCACTTATGATGATGATTATCCCTACCATAAATAAGCTCCAAAAAATGATATGAACTTTTATTTTGTTTTAAAAATCTATCTCTACAATTTACACAATAAGTCAAAATCTCATTTTCAGAATCTTCTATAATCCTATCAGTAACTTTTCCAGCTGTTTCACTATCTACAAACGGCATTAATCCTCCATAGCCACAACAAGCTGTTATTTCCTTATTATACTTTTTTTCAAATATTTCATGACCTAGATTTTTGCCTAAACTTCTTATATCTTCTTGTGTATTTTTATTAAATCTTGCTGAACATGCATCATGTACTGTAAACTTTTTATTTTCTAATTCTCCATTAATTGGAATACTTTTATTAGAATACATCTCCCATATTCCTATAGCCTCTATTCCATAATGCTCTTTAAAAACTGAAATACAAGTTGGACAAGCTGATATTATCTTCGGGTTTCCCAATTTTTCTATTTCTTTTTTTAATTTATTTACTGTTTCATAAAAAATTTCTGTATTTCCAGACCAGTTAGCCATTACTCCACAACAAGAAAACAAAACTCCTACACCGCTATCAATATTTTTACATAGGTCATCATAAACTTTTTCTAATAGCTTAGGCTCTGAAGCTGCTAACTGGCAACTTGGAAAAAATAAATATTCACTATTTGCTTTTCCCTCTTGATGCCTAGCTAAAAAAAACTCTTCTCCATTACTATAGTTCATGTCAAGAAGTGCAAATTCAAATGCTGATTGAGGCATTTTCTTACTATCTACCATTAATTTTCTGGCAGCCATAAATACTTCTGACATATCTACATTATTTGGACAGATACTCTTACATTGCCCGCATAAATTACATGTATTTATCATTTTATTTGCATGATGTGTTCCCATTGCAATAGATAAATTATTATAAACTTCTCTTATATATTTTTTAGGGTACGCCTTGTAATTTTTCATAAATTCACAGCCTTTAACGCACTCCATACACTCACATTTCAAGCATCTTTTACTCTCCTTGATAGTTTCCTCTTTTGCAAGAATTGAAGTATTTAAATAACTGCTTTCTTCTATTTCTATATTTGTTGTATCTGTAAATAATCCTGAATCATATGGTCCCTCTTTTTCTCTACCAGCCATAATAGAAACTTCTTTTAAAACTCTTTCTATTGTAGTTGCTGCACTTTTACCATCATATACCTTTGCAATTACAGTATCTGTATCATAGTCTAGTCTACTTCCTGTTACTATTTTTGTATTATCTAAAAGAAGCGTATCTTTATTTGAGTCATAAAATAATTCAGACTTACATGAAATATAAACTATATCTGCTCCTACACTCAACATAAATTCATTTATTTCATTAATACTACTTAATGGAACTAAATTATTATAAAACACATCAATTTTATATCTAAGAAGCTCATTTATCTCGCTTTCCAAAACATCTGCTAAAATCTTATCTGGAACATATCTCCATAAATTTCCACCTAATTTATCTGATTTTTCATAGATAGAAACCTTATACCCTTTTCTAGCCAGTTCATTTGCTGTTGTCATTGCCCTTAGTCCACCGCCAATAATAGCAACCTTTTTTTGGATTTTAGGCAAAAATGCTGGTATTTTCTTTTCTATATATCCAAATTCTACAATTGATTCTTCTAATTTTCTTACTTCTATACTTCCACCTAGTTCTTTTCTTTTACATTTACTTTTACATGGTTCATGGCAGAGTTTAGAAATAATTTTTGGAAATAATACTGTTTTTTTATAAAGCTCATAGGCCTTAGTAAAATCTTCATTATCTATAAATTTAGATATACTTCGCACATCTACATGCATTGGGCATAATGATGTACAAAAGGGTGCCTGTTCTTGTGTACAAAGCACTTCTATTTTTTGCATTACATCTTGATTTATAAAGTCTTTATAATTATCTAAAAAGCT
This sequence comes from Sebaldella sp., assembly GCA_018058425.1. Lineage (GTDB taxonomy): Bacteria > Fusobacteriota > Fusobacteriia > Fusobacteriales > Leptotrichiaceae > Sebaldella. The sequence continues at coordinate 7,100 of JAGOZX010000018.1, read as the reverse complement.
CATTATTTATCCCCCAGCTTTAATTTTATTAATTTAAGTTATAAAAAGTGCTGCTCTATGTTAGTTTACAGCACTTTACAATTCTATTTACACATTTTTTAATCTATCTAATTCTGCCTTAACTACTTCTGGTAATGCAGGTACTTTTGTTATTCTTGCTCCGCAAGCTTCATAAATTGCATTTAAAATAGCTGGATGCGGTGCTGTTAACGGTGCTTCACCCACTCCAGAAGCCCCATAAGGACCATCTTTTCTATAAGTTTCTACATATGTAATTTCCATATTATCTGGAACATCCTTTATATAAGGAAGTCCACACCCCATAAGAGTAGTATGTTTTTTCAGGTCTTCAAAATCTTCTGATAATGCAAGTCCTATACCTTGAGCAAGTCCTCCATAAATCTGCCCATCAACAACAGATTTATTTATAACTGTTCCTACATCTGCTACTGTTGTAAATTTAACCACTTCCACTTTACCAGTTTCAATATCTACTTTTACTTCTGGCATAAACAGTTCATACATATATGTACTAAATGGATTACCTTGTGAAGTTTCTAAATCACAGTCTGTACAAGCACTAGCTGCCCATTTACCATCATGATGTACAGGAATATTTTCTGTCATCATCTCATCATAAGTTCTATATGTCCCATCATCTTTTTTCATTGCTTTTAAAAGCTGTTCTGAAGCTAATCTTATAGCATTTCCAGTTACAACATTTGAACGACTTCCTCCTGCTGGCCCAGAATTAGGAGTTCTTCCTGTATCATTTTTTAATAATCTTATTCTATCAGGAGTAACACCTGCTGCTTTTAGAGTTTCATGCGCCATTGTTAATGATCCTATATCTGCACCTTGTCCATGGTCTTCCCAACTATCTGCTACAAGTATATCGTTAGTTGGAAGCATTTCCACATATGCTTCTGAAGTGTCTACTCCATCTAGACCACATCCATATATACCAAGAGCCACACTTACTCCATATTTATACTTATCTGATTCTTTATTTTTTTCTTCACATCTTTTTTTAGCCTCATAATATTTTGGACGTATATTATCAAACATCTCTTCTAGTGAATAAACTTCTGGATCAGATCCAGTAATAGTTTTACTTCCTTTTCTATAGATATTTTTATATCTTAGCTCAAAAGGATCTATTCCCATTTTATGAGCTAATTCATCCATTGCTATCTCACTTCCTAAAATAGCTTCTGGTGCTCCGTATCCTCTAAAAGCACTTCCCCATGCATGGTTTGTACAAACTGTAAAGTTTTTAGATCTTATGTTTGGCACATCATAACCTGCAAAGTGATACTGTGCTAATCTTAAAGTTAATAAGTCTCCGAATTCAGAATATGGACCATGATCAATATAGTTTTCTCCTTCTATTCCTAGTATCTTACCATCTTTATCAGCTGCTACTTTTAAATTCATAAATGCTGGTGATCTTTTTCCTGTATAAGTAATTTGCTGATACATATTATAAACTAATGATACTGGTCTGCTGTCACATGCTAAACAAGCTACTCCAAGTAATGCTTCCATTGTTGGACTAAACTTATAACCAAACGTTCCTCCAGTAGGATTTTGTATAAGACGTAGTTTATCTAATTCTATCCCTATTCCAGTATTAATCATTGCTGCATGTAAATGAATACCTATAGACTTAGAATGAATTGAAAGCCTTCCTTCTTCATCTATATAAGCACTTCCACAATCAGGCTCTATAGGAAGATGAGGTTGTCTTGAGCAATATGTGCTTGTTTCACTTACATATGCTGCATTTTCCATAATTTCTTTTGTGTCATCACCCTTCTTATTATCAATTTGAAAATAAACGTTTGGAGTTCCTGGATGAATTTCTATTGCATCTTCGTCCATAGCTGAGTATATATCCATATAAGACGGCAATAATTCCAATTCAACTTTTACTTTTTTAGCAGCTTCTCTAGCTATTTCTTCTGTATCAGCTGCAACTATAGCGATAGCATCTCCATACTGGAATACTTTTTTATCACATAAGATAGGTCTGTCCCAACCATCACCCTTATTAGTAGAAAAAGTGATAAGTCCTGTTATTCTATTGTTTCCTTTAACATCTTCATGTGTTATTACCTTATAAACTCCAGGCATTTTTAGAGCCTCACTTGTATCTATTGAAACTATATTAGCATGAGAAACTTCAGCCTGAACAAGTGCTAAATGTAATGTATCATTTGGCATTTGTAATGCTATATCTGCTCCATAATCCCATGTTCCTGTTACTTTTGATAAAGCCGAAGGTCTATGATAATATGTTCCTATTATGTTGTTATTTTGAGGTTTAAATAATAAATCCTCTTTTTTCATTTCTCCTCTTAGTACTTTTGCAGCATCCATTACTGCATTTACTAATGGCAGGTAACCTGTACATCTACATGCATTTCTATATTTCTGAAACCAATCTCTTACATCTTCACGTGTAGGTGAAGGGTTTTCTTCTAGTAATTGCTTTGCAGACATTATAAATCCTGGACTACAAAATCCACATTGTGCTCCTCCATGTCCCATCCAAGCTAATTGAAGTGGATGTAAATCATCAGGCGTTCCTAATCCTTCTATTGTTTCAATTTTTGAGTATTCTTTAATAGTTTTCATTTTCTTTACACAAGCTCTGGTAACTTTTCCATCCAATATTACAGAGCAAGCTCCACATTGCCCATTTCCACACCCTACCTTACAACCTGTTAGCATTAACTGCTTTCTTAAAACATCTGCCAAGGTACTGTCGGGTTTCACTATTAACGAACGCTCAAACCCATTAATTACTAAGACCTTTTTAACCATTTTTACCTCCCAATTAAAATCAAATAAATATTTATAATCAAACCAATCAAAAGTCATAAATAATTTTGAATTTTGATTGGCGTCATTACTTTAGTTTTGTATAAATAAGAGTTGACTTATTTTTTTATAAACAGTAATATTATAATAATAAAATTATATAATGAGGTGAATCTTATGAAAAATTTAAATGATAACTTTGTAACTAATCTTACTAAACAGTTTTCTAATTATATTGAAGAAAATAATATTTCTTCATCTCATGAAGTATCTGATTTAATGAGAAAACTTTTTAATAATATTCAAGAAAGTATAGTTAGTAGTGCTAATATTAATCAAATTACTTCTCCAAATATCGTTACAGAAATAATTGATGAAAAAACAGGCTTATTATTTAGACGTTATTTAGAAATTGAATATAACGAGAATTCTAATGGCCTTGTTATTTCAGGTGAAAATATAAATGGAGATAAAGCTGAGATAGCATTTCTTTCTGAAACAGCTATTTCAAGAATTTCTGAGTTAAAAGGAAGCGGTGCCAACGAGCCTCTTTGTGATACTCATAAATAAAAGTATATAAAAAAAGACCTCTATCTTTATGAACGGGAATCATGTTTACTTTCAAATATGTAATATTTAAATTTAGCATAGATTTCTTTTCAATAAATTATTGGTTACTTACTTCACTTAAGTTTACCCTTAAAACTATGTTCTGTCAATAGCTTTATTTACAACATTTAGAGCTATGTTTATCTAATATTTTTAGTTTCAAATTATTCTATTATTTAATGTTCTTTAGGGGGTTTTGTTGGTGATTTTAATGTTTTAGGGGTTTCTGTTAAGTTATGTGTTTGTTTTATAAAATGTATTTAAAAAGGCACTTGAAATATCAGGTGTCCTTTTAGATTACTTCATATCTTGTTATTTATTCAGAAAGTTTTGTAGATTATTTATGTTAACCCAATTTCTATTTTATTTCTACCTCTTTCTCAATATTTTAATTTATCACAATTTCGCTTTTCTTCACAATTGTTGTCCTAAAATTTGGGTCTGATCCAATATTATTTATCTTCAAAACATTAACTTTAAATTTACTTTCCTTACTAACGAAAAAGAGCTGATTTTTTATCAGCTCCTCTAACTTCACTTTTCTTCACACTCGTTATTCTAAAATTTAGGCCAATTCAATCCTATTGCTCCACCTTTGCATTGCTAAATAATCGCTTTATTTTCAATTGTATAATTATTTCCAATTTTTACTTTTATAAGTTCAATTGTTTTATCAATTTTTGTTAAAAAAGATAATTTTTCTACTTCTGAAGAAAAACCCTTAAATTCAAAATTAAGATCATTGTCCTCAAATAAAGCATCATAACTCTCTTGAATTTCTTTTAAATTTTTACTAATACTGTTATCTCCGTTAAGTTCTTCTAATAAATTATTATCTACTAATTCACCATTTTCATTATATATCCACATTGGATAACATCGATACTCTAAAAATATTTTTATTTTTTTCATTCTTTCCTCCAGTAGTTTAAAGAATTAACCTAAACTTTCTCAATTTCCTCTGGCAAAAGAGTAAATATAGATTTTGTTGTTCCATCGCTATTAACAAACTCTACTTCATATGCTTCATTTGGCACAGTAAAAACAATTACTATAACACCTATCTCCCCTTTTATAATTTTTTTTTCTGGAAAATTTTTTAGTGATTTAACCACATCTAACTCATTGAATTTCATAATTCCTCCTTTACTTTACAAAAAGTGTAGTTAATCTTGGAGTATCTGAACCAATATCAAATATCCAACCAGTTCTCACAGTTGCCGTATTCCCATTTGGACCTTTAATTTGCATATCCACTGTAAATCTCTGACCATATTCATTTTTAACCCCAAGAACAGCTTCACTATTAGGTAATTGCTGCTTTATTTGTGCTATTAAACTATCTGAATTTGATTGATTATAACCTAAAGAACTTTCAAATACTTTTGCTTTATTTCCACCAACAGGGTGATTGGGATCAAGAGCATAGTTTGTTATTTTCTTTGAGTCTATTTGAGCTTTCTCTAAATTTGGTAATTTATTAAAATTTGAAGAATTTTTATTAACATCACTTACTATTTTATTCGGAATTTCACTATCCTTAACAGCATACTCATTATAACTGTCACTTTTAGGAATCACATCATTTTTTGCATTATTTCCTGACTCTATTGCAGCTTTATTTCCTAGTGCCATCTGTAAATCTAATAATCCCAAGCCTGTCGTTCCTATAGATAAATTAGATGTCCCTACTGCTTGATCCATCTTCTTTTTATCTACTACTAACACTCCATCTTTATAACTTATTGCTGAATATGCTAATGACATTCCCGTTCCCAATTCTGCATATGTCATTTTACCATATACTATATCATACATTTGTTGATTCACTTTTGTTAATTCTTGGTTTAGTTTATTCTTTTCCTCTTTTGTTTTAGCATTTTCTATATCTTTTATCAATTTATTATTTTGGGCTGATAAATCACCTAATTTTTTCTTCTCCTCTGGAGAGTTTGAATTATAGTAATCACTATAGTTATTATATCTCACTTCTTTTCCATTTTCATCTTTTACTACTATTACTGTATTTTCTGGTAATTTATCAGTTAAAGTCAGTGTCTGTAAATCACTTATAGCTTTTTGATTTTTATCTGATTTTATGTACATATATTCATTATTTGCTTGCTGATTTTTTTTATCTTCTTCTGTAAATACATATTGTTTTTTTAATTCTTCATCTTTCTTTTTTAATGCAGCCAATTCTCGTTCTTTTTTCTTTTGAGAAGTACTTTTACCATTTTCTACTTTGTCCCTTTTCGCCTCAACTGTAGTTCTTTTTAAGCTTGTTTCGATATTCCCTATTATCTGACTCCAATGAGATGCACATGCTATACTTCCACAATTTTTCAGCTCTTTTTTAGCTCTTTCAAGTCCTTGATCATTTACCTGTATTCTTTCTATATCATATCCAGCATAGTCACCACTTAATTTAGTATTTCCCTCCAATAAAGCTTGTAAGTTATTTCCTTTATTTAACCATGCCTCCATATCAAAATCATTACTTTTACCTGCATCTCCCATTATTTCCTCTAATCTATTTCCTGACGAATTAGAGTCAATTTCATTATGACCTATTCTTCCCCTTCTATTATCATCTACATGATTTGTTTCATGTCCATATATTGATACTATGCTCTCCCCTAATGCCACTTGACTAATATCTAATATGAATACATCTTTTTTTCCTTCTCCAGCCTGATTTCCATCTATATATCCTGAACCATTTCCATCTGCTATTATTACTACTTCTACATCTTTTCCTGTCATGTACTTTATAAATTCTTTTGTTTCTGCTTTTATTTCTTCTTGGCTTTTACTTCCAGGGTCTTTTATCAATTCTGCCATTCCAGGATTAGCTTTTATATAATATTCAGCATATCTATCTGTTCTAGCATCTTCATATTTCAAGTCTCCTCTATTTATAGCTGCTCCAATATCTCCTATACCGTCTGCTGCTTTTTTAACATCTGCTACAAATCCCGCTCTAGTCTCTGTATTCAATAAATCTGTATGTAACATTGTATCTATCTGTTCTACTACTTCATCCTTTGTTACTACTTGAGCTTTTGATAAATCTGTATTTATCCCTCTTGCTTCTAAATCTACCTTTGTTCCATTTTCTGTTACCACTACATTTGAAAATGTTGCATTTGTATTCTGTTCTTTGTCTGTACTTCCATAACTTACGCTTGTCTGTGGAACCTGATTCTTTCCATTTAATTCTATTCCACTTAAGCCTATATTATAATTCTCACTATTATTATAATCTTTTAAATCTTCTGTTACAAGTTTTTTTGCATCTATACTTAATGAATCATTTATACTTGCTATAATAGCTCCTGTGTTTGTTAAAGTCTCATTTACCTTTATGTTTCCACCATTCTCTGCTATTATACTTGTTTGATTACTTACCCATTTCGCATCTGCATTATTCTCTCCATAACTTATACTTGCTGTTCCTTTTCCTGTTTGTGTTTCTTTTGTTGTTATATCTTTATCACTATATCCTAATCCTCCAGAATAATTCTTTCCATGTGAGCTATATTCATCTTGTAATGATATTACATTTAAGTTTCCACCAATATCAAAGTTTATCTTATCTGCTTTTACATTAGCTCCTGCAAATGTAGCATCTTCTTTTGTTATTAATTGGAAAGTTCCTCCTG
>JAGOZX010000017.1 GCA_018058425.1 Sebaldella sp. | reverse complement strand
CTGAATAAACTGATTGACCCTCTTCTATAAGTTTTTTGATTTTAATTTTTTCTTTTGTTGGAATAAAATTAAATAGTATTTTCTTTTCATTTTCAAGTTTTAGTAGTTCTTTTGGTGTCTTTAATAAAACATTTTCGGGTATAGTAAACTCAAAATTTATCTTTTCATATTCATTATTTTCATAATCATTTGAAATAATAACATTTCTTTCTGTAATAGTGCCTTCTGGAATAGAATCAAAGAAAACAGTATAAGGATAACCTTCTTCATATTCTTTATTTATATCAAAATAGTTTTTTATGAATAAATCTGTAAATAAAGGGTTCTTAGCACTTGATACAATCTGAGATTTTAAGTTTTCTTTTTTCATAAAGAAAATTCCACATGTTAGAAAAAAAGATTTAAAATCATAAGTTTTATCTATTGGTATAATTAAGTTTTTTTCATCTTTAAAAAATTTAGAAAGTACAAGTTTTGAAAAACTGTCATATTCTAGGTCTCCAATTATAAAGTTTTTGATATCTATAAATAATCTTTTATCATTATAAGCATAAGATAAAAAGTCGTATTCTCTTTTAATAAGAATGTCTATTGTACTATGAGAATCAAATTTTTGTATTTTCTCTACTTTAATTTTAAAACTTTGATTGTAAAATTTTATTAACTGAGTTAGTAGATTAGATACATTATAGTCAAGTCTTCCAACAAATTTATTGCCTTGGTATAAAGATAATTGTTCAAAATCTAACTTTGTAGTAATAGGCAGTTCGCTATCAAGATCAATATTAGTGTAAAATATTGATTTTAAAGGGAAGACAGTATTATATAGTGAGTTAAAATATAAATAACGATCATCTTTTAATTCTGAATTTTTAATATCATCAATATAAATTTTTGTATATGACTTATCCATATAATCTTCTACTTTTAACTTATAAGCTATGTCATAAAAGACGTTTTGATTTAAGTCTTTGAAATATTCTCCTGCTCCAAACCAAACTGCATTTCTAGAAAGAAAACCATTCTTTTTAATATCAAACATAAGATGTGTTTTAGTTTTTCCAATGTGTTTTACATTTTCAATAATTACATTTTGAGTAGAAAAAGTAGGGCTTGGGTTTCCAAATCCAAATGGTTTCAATAAATCAATTATTTGATAAAACTCATATGAAATTTTATGAACAGGTATCTGTCTGTCTATATTTATAGTTTTTATGAAATCTCCATCACTTAGCTTTTTATTTGCATAATCATTTATTTTTTTAGAAAATGATTCAATGTTTTTAATGGGTATAGTGAAGCCAGCTGCTCCAGAATGACCCCCAAACTTTAGAAATAGTTCTGGCATGGATTGTAATGCTTCAATAAGGTTAAAGCCTTCAATGCTACGACAAGAGGCTACAGCGACCTCTTCATCTTCTTTCACTTCCATGATAATAGTAGGTTTATAATAAATATCTATAATTTTAGAAGCTACAATACCTATTACACCATGGTGATATTCGCTGGAATAGTCTACAATAACAGAATTCTCATTTAAAGATTTTTCTTGTATGTGCTCCTCTACCTGAGTAACAATTTTTTCTTGAAGAACTTTTCTTTCATTATTTTTAGAAATGAGCTCTTTAGCTATAATTTCAATTTCTCTTTTATTTTCTGTGGTTAAAAGTTTTACTACCATTTTTGCATCTTTTAGACGGCCGGCAGCATTGAAAATAGGGGCTATAATAAAACCAACATCATAAGTGATAAACTCTTTTTTATTGGGATCAAAAACCAAAGAAGTAAGGTATTTTAATCCTAAAATATTGGTATTAAGAAGCTTTTCGAGACCAAATTTAGTAAAGATACGGTTTTCTTGTACAAGAGGAACAATATCTGCCACAGTTCCAATAGATACTAAATCTAAGAATTCATAAGCTTCTTCCTTTATATTATTTTTTTCAAATAATCCTAAAACTAGCATAAACGCTACACCAACACCTGCTAAAGATTTAAATGAAAAATCATTGTCATCTCTTTTAGGGTTTATAACGGCACTGGCTTTAGGCAGTTTTTTATTTAAAATATCATGATGATCTGTAACAATAACAGGTATCTTTAATGAACTAGCATAATCTATTTCATTGTAAGATGTAATACCACAGTCAACTGTTATAATCAATTCACCTCCTGAGTTCTTTATTTGATCTATAGCATTTTTATTTAATCCATATCCTTCATCACGGATAGGAATATAGTAATTAATATTTTCATATCCCAGCTTTTTAAATGCAAGGTACATCAATGAAGTAGACGTTATTCCATCTACATCATAATCGCCATAAATCCAAATGTTTTTATTTTTTTGCATGGCCTTAGAAATTATATCTACAGCTTTATCCAAGTCTTTTAAAGAACTTGGCTCTCCAACATGAGATAAGCTAGGGTTTAGAAATTTTACAATTTCATCTTTTGTTCGAATATTTCTAGAATGTAAAATGCTAAGAATATCTTTATCTAAATAGATACCTGTAGCATTAGCAAGCTTATTATCTGTTACATTTATATTTTTAAAATTCCATCTAGTATTTTTCATTATTCCCCCTATTAAAAAAGGAGCTAAGAGCTCCCTTATGTATAAATTATTTTAATAATCCTCTTAAATCAGTAAGTTCAAAAGGTAAGAAAAGCTGTCCGTCTCCAAATGTAGTATATTTATTTGGTGTAAAGAAAAACACAATTCCAGATTTTTGGATATAGAATTCTTGATTTTTTTCAACACCTTTGTAAGCAGCATTAACAGGAACACTTAGTTGAGAAATTTTATCATCCATGATAGTTCCAAGAGCTTTATCATATCCACTTGCTAAAAGGTCTCCTAATTTTAATTCTTTACCTGTTACAGCATCAAAAGTAATTCCTTTATAGTAAGTCATAGTAGTATTACTTTTTAAATCTCTCTTTTCAATAGTGAACAGTACACTTATAAGACTAGAATTATTAGTAGTAATTTCATAAGTTGCATTAGATCTCTCACTTTTTTTATCAGTTAATTTTTTTACAAAATTGTTCATTGTCTTTTGTATAGACTTTGTTGCTTTTGGATTTGTTGCAGTTATTCTAGGGTAAGAAATACTGTTCCCATTTAATTTACTAATAGAGTCTTTTGTTTTTAAGACAGCTGCTGAAGTAGGAGAATAATCTTTAAAAGAAAATTTCTCGGCTCCCATAGTAAACATAAACATAGATAGCATCATACCCAATATTAAAAGTTTCTTCATAATATTTATCACCTCATAAAATTTTAGCACACTTATTTCTAGTATTTTACAATATTTACAGAAAATAAGCAATAAAAATTCTTGTGTAATAGGAAAAAAGACTGGAAAATCTGGAGATTATCAATTAAAAAAAATAAGTTAAAAATAGAAAGAAAATCCATCTAAATAAAAACAAATTTGAAAAAAAAGGTAAAATAAGATAAAATGTAAGAACAAAGAATCAAATTTAGCTAATTTTAGAGTGAAATAGATTACTTTGATAGTAAAAATATTAAATTTGGTTGACATAAAGTGTTAAGTATTATAAAATTGTAATGAGTCCAAAATAATAATGTGGACTTTATGATGATATAAGAGGAGGTGAGGCAAATGCATATAGGTAATATAGCAGAGCATTTGAAAACACATGGAATAAAACCATCATTGCAAAGAATAAAGATATATGAGTTTTTATTAAATAACTATGAACATCCAACGGTAGACACTATTTACAAAGAGTTAATGGGTGATATACCTACATTATCAAAAACTACAGTATATAACACTCTAAATTTATTTGTAGATAATGAAGTAGCAAATGTTATTATAATAGAAGATCATGAAGCAAGGTATGATGCCATAGTGGAACCTCATGGACATTTTAAGTGTAAAGTGTGTGGGAAAATAGAAGATTTTGAAATAGATTTATCAAAGTTAGAATTGAAAAACTTAGGTAATATAGAAATAACAGAAACGCATTTTTATTTAAGAGGAATATGTGAAAAGTGTAATAAAAAAATTTAAATATAGAGGGTGAGTAGAATGTTAAACAAAAAGATAGAAAAAGCTTTAAATGATCAATTAAATATGGAATTACAGTCAGCGTACATTTATCAATCAATGGCTGCTTATTTCGAAGGAAATAATTTTAAGGGTTTTGCAAAATGGATGGATGTACAAGCAAAAGAAGAACAAGAACACGCTAGAAAAATGTATGAGTACATTTTTGCTAAAGGTGGAAAAGTTACATTAGAAGGAATAGATGCTCCTAAGTTAACTTGGAAAAATGCTGAGGAAGTATTTAAAGAATCTTTAGGTCATGAACAAGCAGTTACAAAGTCTATTGAAAAAATCTACTCATTAGCTAGAAAAGAAAGTGACTATGCTACAGAGATATTCCTACAATGGTTCATAACTGAGCAAGTAGAAGAAGAAGATAACGCTACATCAATACTTGAAAAAATAAAATTACTAGGTGTAACTAATAATGCATCTATGTATTTACTAGATAAAGAATTAGGAGAAAGAGCTTAATTTTTTACTTTCAATGTTTATAAAATTTTATAAAATAAATATAAATTTAGGAGGATATAGAAAATGAAAAAATGGGTTTGTTTAGTATGCGGATATGTTTATGATCCAGAAATAGGAGATCCAGATAGTGGAATCGCTCCAGGAACATCATTTGAAGACTTGCCAGAAGATTGGTTATGTCCTTTATGTGCTGTTGGTAAAGACCAATTTGAACCATTAGATTAATTAAAATATTAAAAGCCACAAATTATTGTGGCTTTTTTCTTGAAAGAAAATGAATAAATTGGTATAATTTACTTAGTTAATCAAAAATAGGAGGAAAAATGGCACTTAGAAAATTTAAAAAAGCGATGGTTCCGCTGTCTGTTTTATTTATAATAGCTATGTTAATACCCCTTTTAATAGGTGGTAGAGGACTTTTTAGCGGCAAGGCAGAGAATAATGGTGGTAAAAAAGTTATTGCAGAAGTTAATGGCTATAAAATATATAATTATGATTTTGAAAGCCAGTTACAAGGTATGAGCCAACAAATTGACCAAATGAAAGAAATGAAAGCTCAACAAGGAATTAAAGAAGCTTCAGATACTGAAATTCCACAAGAAGTTATAAAGAGAGCTGTTTTAGATAATCTAATATCTAGAAAATTATTATTAAGTGGTGCTAAGGATTTAAAAATAAAAGCTAGTGAAAAAGATATTAATGAACAAGTGGATGCTATAAAGAAAAATGTTCCTAAAGATGAAAGCTTTTTAAGTTTCTTACAATCTCGTGGAATTGCCAATGAAAAAGAGTTAAAAGAAAAACTTAAAGAAGACTTTGAATTAAAAAAAGTTCTTAATGAAATACAAAAATCATATAAAATAACTGATGAAGAATTGAAAAAATATTATTCAGTATATCAGTATGCAGAATTCCAAGATCAAACTTTTGAAGAAGCTAAACCAGCTATGGAAGAATTAATTCGTAAAGAGTACTCAGAACTTATTATAAATTCTTTTATTGAAAAACAAAGATCTAAGACAAAGATAGATTTTAAAGATGATGAAATGAAAAAATTATACGCGGAATCTGATAAGGCAATAGTAGAAAAAGATGGATATAAGTTTAGAGCAGGAATGCTGGATACAAGAGTTTTAACAATGGTTCTAACAACAGGTAATCCTTATAGTCAAGGATTAGTAGACCAGTTAAAACAAGGGTTACAAAATGATCTAAATAATTTAGTTGCAATAGGAAAAGAAGCAAAAACTAAAGGATTAACACCATCAGCAGAGTTCACAGGAATAGATGAGTTAAGAGATTTAGGGAAAAAATATTTTTTCTATTTAGTTGAATCATATAAAGTATCAGACCAAGAACTAAAGAAAATATATGATGCTAGCAATGGTAGATATGACATAAAACACAGTGTTGGAGGCTATGTAGTTGGAGGTTTCTATGATCCTACAGAGGGTGATATAGAGGCAGCTAAGAAAAAAGCAGAAGAATTAGCAAAAACTCTTACACCTGAAAATTTTGCAGAAAATGCAAGAAAATTAAGTGAAGATCCAGGAAGTAAGGCCAATGGTGGAGACTTAGGATGGATAGATTCTAATACAAATTTTGTACCAGAATTTCTTGAAGCTGTAAAAAGTGGAGAAAAAGGTAAGATCGTAGGACCTATTCAGTCAGAGTTTGGCTTCCATATAATTTATATAGAAGACAGAGATCCACAAAATCCAGATAGATCAAAAGTATCACATATTTTAATATTACCTAAAGCTTCAGCACAAGCTAAAACAGATCTTGTAGCAAAACTACAAAGCTTGAAAAAAGATTTAGAAGAAAATAAAGTAAAATGGACAGATGTTATTGATCAAGATAAATATAAATTTGTAGTAAAAGAAGTATTTAAAAAGGTTTACGAAAATTCAGCAATACCAGGAATAGGATTTAGCGAAGACGCAAATAAAAAATTATTTGCTGCGAAACTTAATGAAATTTTAGAGTATGAAGTAAAAGATGGTTATTTCTTAATGGTAAAAAATAATGAAATACAGTTTAAGAGCCGTTCTTTTGAAGAAGTAAAAGATAGAATCAGAAATGAAGAGGCAATTAAATATGCAAGTGAAGAATTAGATAAAATAAAATAATTCAAAATGGTTAAATAAAGTAATTGTATTTTTAAATATAAAATTATTGTATTTGAGCAAATGTAAAATAAATAAGTGTAAAAAGAGTGCCTATTTCAGCTGTAATTATTGAAATAGGTTCTTTTTATTATAATGGTAATATTTTTAAAGAGGATTTGGTATAAAAAACTCTTTGAAAAAGAATGTAGAATATGGTAATATTAAGATGTAAATAAAATTTATGGAGGTATTATAATGACTATTATTGAAGATATCTACGCAAGAGAGATATTGGATTCAAGAGGGAACCCAACTGTTGAAGTAGAGGTATATTTATCAGGAGGAGCAATGGGAAGAGCATCTGTACCATCTGGAGCATCTACAGGAGAACATGAAGCAGTTGAATTAAGAGATGGAGATAAAAGCAGATACCTAGGACAAGGTGTTTTAAAGGCAGTGGAGAATGTAAATACAGCTCTTGCAGATCATTTAATGGGTATGGACGCATTAGATCAAGTAGCTATAGATAGAGCCATGATAGAATTAGACGGTACGCCAAATAAAGGGAAATTAGGAGCTAATGCAATATTAGGTGTTTCTTTAGCAGTAGCAAAAGCAGCAGCAAACCAATTAGGGCTTCCATTATACAGATACTTAGGTGGAGTAAATTCTAAAGAATTACCTGTACCTATGATGAATATTTTAAATGGTGGATCACATGCTGATTCAGCTGTAGATGTACAAGAATTTATGGTACAACCAGTAGGAGCTAAGACATATAAAGAAGGATTAAGAATGGGTGCTGAAATTTTCCATCACTTAGGAAAAATCCTTAAAGAAAATGGAGATTCTACAAATGTAGGAAATGAAGGTGGATATGCACCATCTAAAATTAATGGTACTGAAGGAGCATTAGACATCATTTCTCAAGCAGTAGAAAGAGCAGGATATAAATTAGGAGAAGACATTACATTTGCTTTAGATGCAGCAGCAAGTGAGTTTTCTAAAAAAGATGGAGATAAATATACTTACCATTTCAAAAGAGAAGGTGGAGTAGTTAGAACTTCTGAAGAAATGATAGAATGGTATGCAGGTCTTGTAGCTAAATATCCTATAATTTCAATAGAAGATGGATTAGCAGAAGATGACTGGGATGGTTTCAAAAAATTAACAGATAAATTAGGAAAAACTGTACAATTAGTAGGAGATGACTTATTTGTTACGAATACTGAAAGATTAGTAAGAGGAATAAGAGAAGGAATCTGTAACTCAATCCTAATCAAAGTAAACCAAATAGGAACATTAACAGAAACTTTAGATGCTATAGAAATGGCTAAAAAAGCTGGATTTACAGCAGTTATTTCACACAGATCTGGAGAAACAGAAGACGATACTATAGCTGATATTGCTGTTGCTACAAATGCAGGGCAAATCAAAACTGGTTCTGCTTCAAGAACAGATAGAATGGCTAAATACAACCAATTATTAAGAATAGAAGATGATTTAGCAGAAGAAGCTATTTACGAAGGTAAACATGCTTTCTACAACATAAGAAAAAAATAGTTTTCAGTTTTATATTTCCCCCTAAAGTAGACTCTTAGTAGTTTGTTTTAAGGGGATTTTTTATATCTGTTTAAATTTTATACTGAAATAATTTGATTTTTATGTGATACTGATATATTATAATAATAAGTCAAAAAATTAGGAGGGTTATATGAGCAAAACTAAAAAAATATGGTTAGGAGTATTATCATTCACTCCATTATTAATGTCTATAATCTTTGGAATTTTTACCATATCTATTTATTCTAAGTTATTAATTGGAATTGTAAATCCTTCATTAAATTATGCTAATGGTGGAGAGTTTTTGTATTCTATGATGTGGTTGCTCATTATAGGGATTTTATTAAGTGTGGTAAGTTATGTGGTATTAGTAATCTTTACTATATGTATTGTGAAGAATAAAAAAATAGACGAGACAGCAAAAATTTTATATTTATTAGGAATTTATTTTATTTATATTGTTATTCCAATTGTATATTTTTTTATAGAAGTAGCAGGAAAAAATAATGATGAAGAAATAGAAGAGCTTTATTGATTTTATCTCTTTTTTTATTTTGAAAATTAATTCATAAAATAGTATAGGAGAACCTTCTTTTACTTAAACTTGTTTTATTTTAAGCTTGATTTTTTTCTATAGTATGGTAGTATATTAGTATAAAATAATTTTAGGAGGATTATATGAATAAATACATTACATTAAAAAACATATTAGATTCAGGGGTTGTAGCTGTAATAAGAGCCGAAAGTAAAGATGAAGCAGTAAAAATATCAAAAGCCTGCATAGAAGGGGGGATAAAGTCTATAGAGGTAACTTATACTGTTCCGGGTACTAGTAAGGTCATAGAGGCACTAAAAAATGAGTTTGGTGACAGTTTAGAGATAGGGGCAGGTACAGTTTTGGATAGTGAGACAGCAAGAGGAGCATTGTTGTCAGGAGCAAGTTATATAGTAAGTCCTGGTTTTGATGAAGCTACAGCAAAGTTATGTAATAGATATCAAATACCTTATATGCCAGGTTGTTTAACTATTACAGAAATGTTGAGAGCTTTGGAATCAGGAGTGGATATAATTAAATTATTTCCAGGAAGTGCATTTGGAGCAGAGTATATAAAGGCTGTAAAAGGGCCTATACCACAATTAAACATAATGCCCACAGGAGGAGTTAGTCTAGATAATGTGAAAAA
This sequence comes from Sebaldella sp., assembly GCA_018058425.1. Lineage (GTDB taxonomy): Bacteria > Fusobacteriota > Fusobacteriia > Fusobacteriales > Leptotrichiaceae > Sebaldella. Next base: position 34,344 of record JAGOZX010000017.1, on the reverse strand, counting down.
TTGGATAAATATGGGAGCAGTAGCAGTAGGAATAGGCTCAGATTTAACTAAAGGATATAAAGAAAATGGAGTAACAGCAATAGTTGAAAATGCCAGAGCATTTGTAGAGAAAGTAAAAGAAGCAAGAGAGGGGAGATAAATTTGAGATTTGTTTCTTTGGGAGAAATAATGGGTCGTTTGTCAACTATAGATTATGAAAAAATAGTAAACTCAAAAAAATTTGATATAAATTATGGAGGGGCAGAAGCAAATGTAGCAGTGACATTAGCTAATTTAGGAGTAGAAGTTTCTTCATTTATAAGTGCGCTTCCAGAAAATACATTAGGAGACTCTATTATAAAATACTTGAGGTCAAATAATGTAGAAGTAAAACATATAATTAGGAATGAAGGAAGATTAGGGCTTTATTTTGTAGAAACTGGATTTTCATTAAGAAACTCTTCTGTTATTTATGATAGAAAAAATTCTGTGATAGCTGAGGCAAACTCAGATGATTTTGATTTTGATGAGATTTTAAAAAATTATGACTGGTTTCACATTAGTGGGATAACTCCAGCAATTTCTAAAAAGGCAAAAGCTTTAACTTTGAAAGCATTGGTTTCAGCGAAAAAGCTGGGACTTAAAGTAAGTTTAGATTTGAATTATAGAGAAAAACTATGGGAGTTTCAGGAAGCTAGAGATGTTTTGTCAGAATTAGTTAAATTTGCAGATGTTTGTATTGGAATAGAGCCGTTAAATCTTTTAGATGATAATGGAAAAGATAAAAAAGAAGGACTTTCACGAGATAATCCAAGCATTGATGAAATGCACTGTATTTTTAAAGAAATAGAAAGAGTATATGGGCCTAAAATAATAGCAAGAACAGTTAGAAAAAGTATATCTTCAAATAGAAATGCTCTAAAAGGCTTTCTTTATAAAGATGGAAAAACTATCGAAACTAACTGGGAAGAATTTGATATTTTAGATAGAGTGGGTGGAGGAGACAGTTTTGCAGCTGGTCTTATATACGCCCTTGATAAATTTGAAGAAGCAGAAAAAATAATAGAATTTGCATTAGCTAGTTCTGTTTTAAAGCATGCAATAAGAGGGGATGCAGGAATATTTTCTCATCAAGATGTGGAAAAATATCTTAAGGAGGGAATGGATATAAAAAGATAAAAAAATTAAATTATATAGTGAGGGAAAAAATGCTTTTAGAGATAAAACACACAGGGATAAAAGAAACTATAAGAAGCCAAGTATATAACATACTAAAGGAAAATATAATTAGTGCAGGTTTAGAGCCCGGTAGTCAAGTTTCAGAGCAGGAGCTGGGAGATGAACTGAAAGTAAGCAGAACTCCTGTGAGAGAGGCTTTGATTCATTTAGCTCAAGAAGAACTAGTGGAAATTATCCCTCAAAAAGGAACTTATATTTCTAAAATTAATATAGAAGCTGTGGAAGAGTCAAGATATATGAGACAGATTCTAGAGGTAGATATAACCAAAGAGGCAGCAAGGGAATTTCCAGAAACATTATTTTTTTCATTTGAAGAAAATTTGAGTTTTCAAAAGTTATACTTAGAACAAAGAAATTATACTAAGCTCTTTGAATATGATGAAGAGTTTCATAAATTAATATATATAGGAACAAATAAGATGAGAATATGGAAGAGTATTCAAAATATAAGCGGACAGTTAAATAGAGTCAGGGTGCTAAGTCTTTCAGATAATTCTTATGAACTTTGGAGTTTGATATATAATGAGCATTTAGAAATCTTTAATATGATAAAAAACCATAAGGTAAATGAAGTTCAAGATGTGGTTATTAGGCATTTAGAAAGAGGGAAAATCCATGTTCAGAATTTAATGGAAAAGTATAAAGAATATTTTTAAAAGTTATAGTAAAATCCAAAAAATATTTTTCAAAATAAAAAAATAGGGTTATCTTAGTAAAAATCAAGATAACCCTATTTTGAATTATAAAAATGAAATTCAGTTATTTGGAAATTTTTTTCATAGTTCTATTTTTCAAAAAAGTCTCCATATTTTTCCATAAATACTGGAAGTTCGCCTCTAAAATTAGTTAGATGTTTCATTAAAAGAGGCTCTACTTTATCTGTATCCTTAGTCTTTATGATATTTATTATTTCTTTATGCTGATTTAGTAAGTTAACTAAATTAGTTTTTTCAATAATGTCGAGATATCGAAGTCTATCATAATGGCTGCTGAAAGTTTTGATAGTTTTCCAGACTCCAGATTTATTCACAGAATTATAAATAACTGAGTGAAACTCGTTATCTAGAGCAAAAAACTCTGTTTTATCCTCTTCGAAGTTAATGACAATTTCTTGTAAGTAAATATTTTTTTCAAGTTCTTTTAAAAATTTAGCTTCATAAGACTCACAACATAATTTAAGAACCTCTATTTCAACTATTTTTCGTAAGAAAAATGCTTCTTCTACTCTATTTAAATCTATAGGTGATACAATAGAAGCTTTTTGAGGATAGACATTAATAAGGGCTTCATCCTTTAGCTTGAATACAGCTTCTCTTATTGGAGTTCGACTAATACCTAAAATATCCACTAATTCAGTTTCATTTAAAATTTGTCCAGGTGAAAGAGTCAAGTTCATAATATTTTCTTTTAAGACCCTATAGGCATACTGACTGTTATTTTCTACTAAATTTTTTGTTGATTTATTTATATTTAATTCCATTGGGCCTCCTAAGAATAAGTATGTTAATTTTGTTATATATTAGTATATAATGATTTTTTGATATATAAAAACTTACTTTAATTATATACATGTTTTTAAAAAAAAACAATAGTATAAAATTATTAATTTTATTTAGGCTATAAAAATCAGTAATAAAATGAAAAAACAATTATAAAATTAAAGTATAAAGAAAAATATAAATATTAATATATAAGGAAGTATTGACTTTTAAAAAAAATGTGTTATATATTAGTATATAAGTTTTGTTACTAAATATTTGTTTATTGAAAAAAAATAGATAAAAAATTTATAGTATAGGGGTAAAACACATAATATTTTAATAATTTAAATGAAAAAGTATCTTTAATATGTAAATTTAGAAAATGTAATTATAAACCTAAAGGAGGAACTATGCAAAAGTCAGATGGAATGAACTATGCACCAAAAGGGAGACCTAAACCAGTTTGTAAAGAAGGAGAGTTTGTATTCGCAGCAATAGCATTGGATCATGGGCACATATATGGTATATGTAATGGATTAACAGAGGCGGGAGCAACATTAAAGTATGTATATGATCCAGATCCGGAAAAAGTGAAAAAATTTCTTGAAGTCTATCCAAATGTAATGGCAGCAAGTTCAGAAGAAGAAATATTTAATGACCCCGAAGTTAAATTAATAGCAGGGGCAGCGGTTCCTTCAGAAAGATGTGCGCTAGGATTAAGAGCTATGAAAAATGGGAAAGACTACTTTACTGATAAATCACCATTTACAACACTAGAACAATTAGAAGCAGCAAAAAAAATGGTAAAAGAAACTGGGTTAAAATACTATGTTTATTATAGCGAAAGATTACACGTAGAGGGTGCAGTATTTGCTGGAGAGTTGATAAAACAGGGTGCAATTGGAAAAGTTTTACAAGTAATAGGATTAGGACCGCATAGATTAAGTAAGGAAATCAGACCAAAATGGTTTTTTGAAAAAGATAAGTATGGTGGAATCTTATGTGATATAGGAAGTCATCAAATAGAGCAGTACCTGTACTATTCAGGAGCTAAAGATGCTAAGGTTATATCTAGTCAGGTAGCAAATTATGCTAATCCAGATACACCTGAATTAGAGGATTTTGGAGATGTAAATCTTTTAGGTGACAATGGAACAACAAATTATTTTAGAGTGGATTGGTTTACACCTGACGGACTTAAAACATGGGGTGATGGAAGAACTATTATTCTTGGAACAGAAGGGTATATAGAAATAAGAAAATATATTGATATAGCCAGAGAAAAAATGGGAGATAATGTATATTTAGTGAATAAAGAGGTAGAAGAGCGTTATTCTGTTACTGGAAAAGTAGGGTTTCCATTTTTTGGAGAATTTATATTAGATTGTATAAATAGAACAGAAAATTCTATGACACAGGAACATGCTTTTAAGGCTGCTGAATTATGCCTAATAGCTCAAGAAAAAGCAGTGAAAATAAAATAAATAAATTTTTCCATTTAAAGGAGTTAATATGCGAAAACTAGGAATAGCTCTAGTTGGGTGCGGAGCTATAAGCAGAGTACACTTGGAAATAATAAAGAAGAATGAATCTGCTGAAATAATCTGTCTAGTGGAAAACGATAATGAGAAAGTAAAAGAACTATTAAAAGAATATAATTTAGAAGTTATATCAGATTACAGACAGATTCTTAATAGGGAAGACATTGATATAGTTCATATAACAACACCGCATTATAATCATTATGAAATAGCATTGGAATTTATAAAACATAAAAAAAATTTATTAATAGAAAAGCCCTTGACTTTAAGTGTGTTAGAAGCCGAAAAACTGGTGGAGGAAACTGAAAACAATGGAGTTCATTCAGCAATTGTTTATCAGAATAGGCTGAATAAAACAAGCTCTTATTTAAAAAAATTATTAGAAGAAAAAAAATATGGTGAAATTTTGGGAATAAAAGGGATTTTAGCGTGGGATAGAAGAGGTGAATATTATACAGGGAGTGAATGGAAGGGAACGATAGAAAAAGAAGGTGGCGGAGTACTTATTAATCAAGCTATTCATACATTGGATTTAATGCTCTGGTTTGGCGGAGAAATCAATTCTTTGAGTGGAAGTATACATAAGCATAGATTAACAAATGAAATAGAAGTAGAGGATACAGTAGAAGCGTATATGATATTTGAAAATGGTGCAAGAGGAGTATTTTATGCCACAAATAATTATTCATATGATTCAAGTGTGGAGTTAGAAGTGCATTGTGAAAATGGAGTCCTTAATATAAAAAATAATAAATTAAAACTTTTCTTAGATGGAGAAGAAGAGATTTTGGAAGAGGAAGAGTTTATAAGAAATGATGTAAATAAAAAATGTTATGGTAATTCACATGAAACCTTGATAAATAATTTCTATAGATCGATTCTAAATAAAACAAAGGATTATATAGATATAAAAGAAGGAATAAAAGCTTTAGAAATAATTGAGGAAATTTATAACAAGGAGGCAGTAACTTGATAAAAATAGGCGTAATTGGTTATGGAAATATTGGTTCTATGCATGTAAGAAACTTTGAAAGCGGAGTATTTTCAAATGTACAGCTTACAGCAATACTTGATATTGATCCTAAGAGAATTGAGATAGCAAAAGAGATTTATGGAGATAAATTAAAATATTTTACAAAAAAAGAAGATTTTTTTAATAGTCGTGAATTTGATGCTGTTCTTGTGGCAACACCGCATTATGCACATCCAGTATTAGGGATGGAGGCACTACAAAATGATTATCATGTTTTAGTAGAAAAGCCCATAGGAGTTTACACAAAAGCAGTAAAAAGATTATATGAAGCAGCTAAAAAATCAAATAAGATATTTGGAGTGGTGTTTAACCAAAGAACAAATCCGTTATACCAAAAGGTAAAAGAGCTGGTAGAAACTGGAGAACTAGGAGTATTAAAAAGAATAAACTGGATTATTACAGACTGGTATAGAACACAGGCTTACTACGATTCAGGTACTTGGAGAGCCACTTGGGGCGGTGAAGGCGGCGGAGTGCTTATAAATCAATGTCCTCATCAATTAGATTTATTTCAGTGGATTTTTGGGATGCCTAAAAGAGTTAGAGGTTTTGCTTACTTTGGAAAAAATCGTGATATAGAAGTAGAAGATGAGGTTACTGCATACTTTGAATATGAAAATGGATCAACAGGAGTTTTTATCTCTTCTGTATCTGAGGTTCCAGGAACTAATAGGCTGGAAATATCAGGAGATAAGGGGAAGATAGTAATTGAAAATGGAAAAATAGAATTTTTTAGACTAAGAGAATCAGAAATAGAATACAATAAGAATTTAAAAGTTCAAGGATATGATAAAACTGGAAACTTTACAGTGCCTGAATTTTGGAAATGTGAAATTCCAGTAGAAACATCTGATGAATCACAGCACGTATTGGTAATAAAAAATTGGGTAGACAGTATAGTAACAGGAGCTCCACTTTTAGCTCCGGGGACTGATGCTATAAATGAACTTATGATCTCTAATGCTGTTTATCTTTCTACATTTATAGATGACTGGGTAGAATTCCCAATTGATGAAGATTTGTTTTTAGAGAAGTTAAACGAAAGAGTAGAAAAATCAAAATTTAAAGTAAATGGAAAATATGAATAAAAAATAATGCTTACTTGAGATATTGTATTAAATAAATAATTCTAAAAGGAGAGTTAGATATGAAAAAAAAGATTTTTTATCTTATGATGATGATATTAGTACTAATAGTTAGTTGTGGAAAAAAGAATGAATCGGCTAATGGAGGAGATAATGGAAAAGAAATAGTACTAAGATTTTCATGGTGGGGTGGAGATACAAGACATAAAGCTACTCTAGAGGCTATAAGATTATTTGAAGAAAAAAATCCGGGAATAAAAATAAAGGCTGAGTATTCAGGATGGGATAGTTACTTTGAGAAATTATCTACACAAATAACAGGAAATACATCACCAGATATAATGCAGATTGATTGGAACTGGCTTTATATTTTTTCAAAAACAGGTGATGGGTTTTATGATTTTAACAAGTTAAAAGATGATTTTAATCTTGGAAATTATGATGAACAAGCTTTAAGTTACACAACAATAAATGGAAAAGTAACTGCAATACCAGTAGGTATGAATGGAACAGCGTTTTACTATAATAAAACACTTTATGATAAAGTCGGTTTACCATTACCTGAAACAGTAGATGATTTATTCAATGCTGCTAAAGTAATGAAAGAAAAAATAGGAAAAGATACTTATCCTATAAGTCTTGTGACTTTTGATTCGGGATATTTATTTATACTAAAATATTATTTGGAACAAAAATATGGGAAATCTTTAATAAATAGTGATAATAAAATAGGTGTAACTAAGGAAGAATTAATAGATGGTCTAAAATTTTGTAAAAGTTTAGTAGATGCAGGAGTAACTAATTCAAGCAAAGATATATCAGGTGGTGGAAATACACTAACAGAGCAAGATCCACTTTGGATAAATGGGAAAATGGGTGGAACACAGTCATGGAGTACAGCAATAGTAATGATGGTAGATACACTAAGTAAAGGTAATGAATTAGTAACAGGTGAAGAGTTAAGAGGAATAGGAGATAATAAATCGGCATTTATAAAGGTAAATATGACTTTTGCTATAAGCAAAAATACAAAGCATCCTAAAGAAGCAGCAAAGTTTTTAAATTTCTTATTATCAGATCCTGAAGCATCAAAAATTTTGGGAAATACAAGAGGAATACCATTAAACAAAAGCGCATATGCTGAATTAGAAAAATTAGGTTTAATAACAGGACTCCCAGCAGAAGGTCTAGAAAAAGCAATGCAGTTTGCAGGACCTAAATCTAGTCCATTTACAGAAGACGAGAGAGTTAGAAAATTAGTATTGAAATTTACACAAAAAATTGATTATGCTGAAATTACACCAGAACAAGCAGGAAATGAATTATATGCAGAGTTAGAAAAAACATTAGTTCAAATGACAAGATAATTTTATATAAGAAAAGAGGCAGGGATGAGTAAGAAAATAAATGTAGGAATATTATACATACTTCCATGGATATTAGGAATTTTATTATTAAAATTATTCCCATTTGGCTTATCATTATTTTTAAGTTTTACAAGTTATGATTTAATGTCACCGCCGCAATTTATAGGAATAAGTAACTATGTAGAGATGTTTAAAGATGAGTTATTTATAAAGGCATTAGTAAATACATTAAAATATGTGATAATAACAGTACCTTTAAAATTAGCATTTGCACTATTTGTAGCTTCATTATTAAACTTTAAAATAAAAGGAGTAGGTTTTTTTAGAACAGCTTACTATCTTCCATCTATATTAGGTGGAAGTGTGGCAATATCGGTATTATGGAGATTTTTATTTGCTGATAATGGTTTGGTAAATATGTTATTGAAAATATTACATATTCCTACAATAAGCTGGATGGGAGATCAAAAATATGCATTATTGACAATAGGTTTGTTAAGTGTGTGGCAATTTGGTTCATCAATGGTAATTTTTTTAGCAGCTTTGAAAAATATACCAAATACACTTTATGAGGCAGCAAGAATAGATGGAGCTTCAAAAGTAAGAATGTTTTTTAGTATAACATTTCCTTTATTAACTCCAGTAATATTTTTTAATTTTATAATGCAAATGTTAAACGCTTTTCAAGAGTTTAATGCACCATATATTGTAACAAAGGGTGGGCCTTTAAATTCTACATATTTATATTCATTACTTATATATGATAATTCGTTTAAGTACTTTAATATGGGATATGCAAGTGCATTGGCGTGGTTCTTCTTTATAATAATAATGTTATGTACAGCAATAGTATTTAAAACACAAAAATACTGGGTGTATTATGAAGATGGAGGTAATGATTAATGGAGAGAGTGGGGAAAAGCAGAAGTAAAACAAAGAGTAAAATAGATGCAGGAATAAAGTATCTAATATTAACATTAGTGGGATTACTGATGATATATCCTTTATTATGGCTTATAGGGGCATCATTTAAAGAAAATTCAGATATATTTTCATCATTAGGAATAATTCCAAAAAAATTCGAACTTTCAGGATATGTAAATGGATGGAAAACATCAACAGAATACACATTTACTAAATATTTCTTAAATACTTTTGCAATAGTAGTGCCAAAAGTAATATTAACATTAATATCGTGCACAATGGCAGCTTATGGTTTTGCAAGGTTTAAGATACCAGGAAAGAAGTTTTTATTTGCAATTTTAATAGGTACTTTATTGCTACCAACAATAGTGTTAAACATACCGCAATATATAATGTACAGACAAATAGGATGGCTTGATACTTATCTTCCATTAATAGTACCATCAGTACTAGCAACAGATACATTTTTTGTATTTATGTTAGTGCAATTTTTGAGAGGTCTTCCTTTAGAATTAGAAGAAGCAGCAAAAATAGATGGGTGTAATAGTTTACAAACACTTATATACATATTAGTACCAATTTTAAAACCAGCATTAATATCAGTGGCATTATTTCAATTTATATGGTCAATGAATGATTTTATGGGACCATTAATTTATATATCAAGTGTAGAAAAATATCCAATATCAATAGCTTTAAAAATGTCAATGGATAATAGTGCTGTAGTACAGTGGAATCAGGTAATGGCAATGGCAGTAATTGCACTAGTACCTTCGATAATAATATTCTTTTCTGCACAAAAATACTTTGTAGAAGGAGTTTCTACCAGCGGGTTGAAATAAAAAACACATTATACAAGGAGGAAAAAGAATGAAAATGACATTCAGGTGGTATGGTAAAAGTGACTCAATCCCTTTAGAATATATAAAACAAATACCAGGAATGACAGGGGTGGTAACAGCAGTATACGATGTACCAGTTGGTGAAGTATGGTCCATGGAAAAGATAATGGAATTAAAAAAAGATGTTACTAATGCTAATTTAGAGATGGAAGTAATAGAAAGTGTTCCAGTTCATGAAGATATAAAAATGGGACTGACTACAAGAGAAAAATATATAGAAAATTATAAACAAAATATTAGAAATCTGGCAAAAGCGGGAGTTAAAGTTATATGTTATAATTTCATGCCTGTATTTGATTGGACTAGGTCTAATTTAGACTATAAACTAGAAGATGGGTCTACAGCCTTAGTTTATTATAAAAGTGAAATAGAAAAAATGGACCCTAGAAATGGTGATTTAAATTTACCTGGATGGGATGCAAGCTATAAAAAAGATGAACTAAATGCTGTATTGGAGAAATATAAGAGTGTATCAGAAGAGGATTTATGGAATAATTTAAAATACTTTTTAGAACAAATTATACCAGTAGCTGAGGAAGTAAAGATAAAGATGGCGATACATCCAGATGATCCACCATGGCCAATTTTTGGACTTCCAAGAATAATTACAAATGAAGAAAATCTAGACAGATTTTTAAAATTATATGAGAGTGAATATAACGGACTAACTTTATGTACAGGTTCACTTGGGGTCTCAAAGGATAATAATATGCCTAATATGATAAGAAGATTTGGTAAGAAAATACATTTTGCACACTTAAGAAATGTGAAAATAATAAATGATGGTGAATTTCAAGAAAGTGCTCATATGTCAAAATATGGATCATTAGATTTTGTAGAAATTATGAAGGCATATCATGAAATTGGATTTACTGGGTACGCTAGACCAGATCATGGAAGAATGATTTGGGGAGAAAAAGGAAGACCAGGATATGGATTATATGATAGAGCATTAGGAGCTGTTTATATATCGGGAATATGGGAAACACTAGAAAAAATAAAATAGAGAGGTATGTGATTATGCAAATTCCTTTTAAGATAAATTTAGAAAATAAAGTTGTTGTTGTTACTGGAGGAGGAGGAGTACTTTGTGCTGTATTTGCCAAAGCTTTGGCTTCATGTGGAGCAAAGGTAGCAATCTTAGATTTAAAGAAAGAATCTGCTGATATCATAGCTGATTCTATAAATAAAAATGGTGGAATAGCAATTGGAGTAGAGGCAAATGTTTTAGAGATAGAAAACCTAAAACAGGCCAAAAAAATAATAAATGAAAAATTTGGAACTTGTGATATATTGGTAAATGGTGCAGGTGGAAATCATCCTAAAGGAACTACTACAAAAGAATACTTTGAGGAAGAGGACATGGATAGAGAAGATATAATGACTTTTTTCAACCTAGATCCAGAAGGGATAAAGTTTGTATTTGATTTGAATTTTATTGGCACTCTGCTTCCAACACAAGTTTTTGCAAAGGATATGATAGGTAAGAAAGAGAGTAGTATTATAAATATTTCTTCTATGAATGCTTTTACACCTCTTACGAAAATACCTGCTTATTCAGGAGCTAAAGCAGCAATATCAAACTTTACAGAATGGTTAGCTGTACACTTTTCAAAGGTTGGAATTAGAGTAAATGCAATGGCACCGGGATTTTTTGAAACAAATCAAAATAAAGCATTACTTAGAAATTCAGATGGTTCGTATACAGAAAGGGCTCAAAAAATATTGTCTCAAACACCAATGTTGAGATTTGGAGAGCCAGAAGAGTTAGTTGGAACATTATTATGGTTAGTTGACAGTAAGGCGTCTAGTTTTGTAAATGGTGTAGTAATACCAATAGATGGAGGATTTTCAGCTTATTCAGGGGTTTAAGAGGTAGAGGATTATAATAAATAAATTAAGATTTCGCACTGTGCGAAATTGAAATAAAAGTTGCTCTAAGAGGTGGTTTTCTTAGAGCAACTTTTAGCAAAATGATTTGGTAATAAAAGGGTTTATAAAAGTATTAAGTTTATACAATAGCTCTAAATCAAATCATAAAAAAATAAACTGCTCAATCACAATAGTGAAAGAGCAGTTTTTTATGTAAATAAAATTATTACTTCTTTTTAGGTATAACTAAATTAATTTTATTTTTTTTAAAGAAATCCAAATATTTTTTTGTTGGTGTTTCATTAGTAATGATGCGATCTATGTTTTCTAATGTAGAGTATGTCATAAGAGAGATAGTATCAAATTTTGTAGAATCTACAAGTAAGAAAATTTCACCACTTTTTTCAACAATTAATTTCTTAAGTTCATATTCATCCATAGATGAATTAGTAGCTCCTCTAGAAATAGAAATACCTGTGGCAGCCATAAAAGATTTACTTATATTATAATCTTTTAAAACAAGTGAAGCAGAGTTACCAACAAAAGAGTTGGTCTTTCTTTTTAAATTGCCTCCTAATGAAATAATATTTAAATTTGGATACGGCAAAGCAGCTATAACAGCACTTAGATTATTTGTTAATATAGTAATGCTATTTTTATTTTTTAGATAATCAATTAACCACATAGTGGTAGTTCCAGAATCAATAAAAATAATATCTCCATCATTAATGAAATCCGCTGAAATTTTAGCTATTAATTTTTTTTCATCATGATTTTTTATATTTCTCTCTTCGAATGGAATAAGTTTCTTTTTATTTATCATTACTCCACCATAAATCTTCTTTATGCTGCCGTCTTCTAGTAATTCTTTTATATCTCTACGAATAGTATTTTTTGATACATCAAATACTTCGCATAATTTGTCTAAAGTTACAGACTCATTTTTTAAAATATAGTCTTCTATATTTTTTATTCTATGGGATTTCATAGTTTTCATTCCTTTCAAAAGACTTTTATATAAATAAAAACTTTCTAAGTTTCATATGTTGAAAAAGCTTTTATAAAAACATATCATTAAATTTTATATATTATTTTTATAACTAATAGAGAATAATTTGAAATAAGATTTATATAAAAATCTTTTTAAATTGTACTTTACATGATTATAGTATGAAATGCGAAAAAAGTAAATGATTATTATGAAAAAAAGAGTATATGATAGTCATTTTGTTAAAATAAATGGTTATCTTTTGGTTATATTTGAGAAAGTTTTTGAAAATTTTTAAAAAATGAAATTGACAAATGGGAAAAAATGAGGTAAAACTAAGTAATTGATAAAAAATATATTATCAAAAAGTAACAAATATATGATCAAATGGCAAAAATGATAATTTATACATATCAAGTTTTATATAAAAAGGAGTGATCAAATGCCATTACTAGACATGAAGAGTTTACTGGAAAAAGCAAAGAAAGAAAAATATGGAGTAGGAGCATTTAGTATTGCTAATATGGAAATGATAATGGGGACAATAAAAGCCGCAGAGGAATTAAACTCACCAATTATTCTCCAAATAGCAGAAGTAAGACTAAATTATTCACCACTATACCTAATAGGGCCTATGATGATAGAGGCTGCCAAGAAGGCTAAAGTACCTGTAGCAGTTCATTTAGATCATGGTATGACTTTAGAAGTAATAAAAGAGGCATTGGAACTAGGGTTTACATCTGTAATGATAGATGGTTCGCAGTATCCATTGGAAGAGAATATAGAAATTACTAAAAAAGTAATGGAGCAGGCAAAGCTTTCTGGAGCAACTGTGGAAGCTGAAATAGGAAGAGTTGGCGGAAGCGAAGATGGAAAAGAAAATCATGGAATTGTACACACTGATGTGGCAGAGGCTGAGAAGTTTTATAAGAAAACAAGCGTAAATGCTTTAGCAGTGGCAATAGGAAATGCACATGGTGTATATAAAGGAGAACCTAAATTAAATTTTGAAATTTTAGATAAAATAAATAAAATTATTGATATTCCACTAGTTTTACATGGTGGTTCAGGGATTAGTGAAAAAGATTTTAGACATTGTATAGATTTAGGAATTCATAAAATAAATGTAGCTACGTCAACATTTAATTCAGTAGAAAAAAGTGTAAGAGAAATGTATAGCGGGGATGAAAAAGTTAAACAAGATTACTTTAAGCTCCATGCTGCAGAAATTCAAGGGGCATATGAGAATGTAAAGATGCACATTGAAATTTTTAATAGTAAAAATAAAGCGTAAAATAAAAAATAGGAGGAAAATTATGAAGTATTTAAATTTCCAAGAAGATAGAAAGATTGATGTTATTCCAATAGGGAGGATAGCTATAGATTTTAACCCTGTGGATATAAATATGACATTAGCTGAAAGCCAGACATTTAAAAAGTATCTTGGTGGATCGCCAGCAAATATAGCTGTAGGATTAGCAAGATTAGGGAAAAAAGTTGGTTTTATAGGAAAGGTATCAGAAGACAGATTTGGAGACTTTGTGATAGACTATTTTGAAAAAGATGGAATAGATGTATCTAATGTTTTTAGAGCAAAAAATGGAGAATCTTTAGGATTAACTTTTACAGAGATATTAAGTCCAACAGAAAGCAGCATTTTAATGTATAGAAATGATATAGCTGATTTAGTACTTGAAACAGAAGAGATAAATGAAGAATACATAAAAAATGCAAAGATGTTAGTAGTTTCAGGAACAGCCCTTGCTAAAAGTCCTTCGAGAGAAGCAGTATTAAAGGCTGTAGAATTTGCAAAAAAACATGGAACTATTGTTGTATTTGATATTGATTATAGAAGCTATACTTGGAAAAATACTGATGATATAGCTATTTACTACTCAATGGTAGCTAAAAATAGTGATATGGTAATAGGATCGAGAGAAGAGTTTGATCTTACAGAAAAGCTTATTGCTTCAAAAAGTTCTGATGAAGAAACTGCTAAGAGATGGCTTGATTATGGTAATAAAATAGTTGTTATAAAACATGGAAAAGATGGATCTGTTGCTTATACATCAGATGGTAAAAACTTTAAAATAAAGCCATTTCCCGTGAAACTTTTAAAGTCATTTGGTGGTGGAGATGCGTATGCTTCAGCATTTATGTATGGTTTACTAGAAGGATGGGATATAATGGATGCATTAGAATTTGGAAGTGCTTCAGCTGCTATGTTAGTGGCGAGTCACAGTTGTTCAGAGGATATGCCAAGAGTAGAAGAGATAAGAGAATTTATTAGAAAAGCTAAGGAAGAATATGGGGAAATGGTGGCTAGAGGCTAATAATTAAGAGTATGAAACAAGGAGGATGAAATGATTAACTATTTAGGAGATTTGAAAAAGGGAAAAAATTTATTAACAGAGATAAAGAATAAACATGAGTCTATGCTTATGGATATTAGTGTTTTTAATTTAGAAAAAGGAAAGAGTGAAGTATTTTTCGAAGAGAATAAAGAAACTGCCCTTCTTTTATTAAATGGTAAGGTAGAAATATTATGGGATGGTCAAAGTGCAGTTTTGGAAAGAGATAATGTATTTGATGAAAGCCCAACTTGTCTCCATGTATCAAAGGGTGTAAAAATAGAATTAAAGGTACTGGAAGATAGCGAGGTATTAATTCAAAAAACAGAAAATAATAATAAATTTGATTCAAAGCTTTATTTAAAAGAGGATTGTACAAGTGAAATCTTTGGAGATGGAGTATGGAATGATACTGCTAGAAGAGTTGTTAGAACAGTATTTGATTATAAAAATGCTCCATATTCAAATATGGTCATGGGAGAAGTAATAAACTATCCAGGAAAATGGTCAAGTTATCCACCTCATCATCATCCACAACCAGAGGTATATTATTATAAATTTAATAAACCTCAAGGATTTGGACTATGTCTAGTTGGAGAAGAGGCTTATAAAATTAAAAATAATAGTTTTCTTACAATAGATGGCGGCTATGTTCATCCACAGAATACAGCACCAGGTTATGCAATGTATTATTGTTGGATGATAAGACATCTTGATGGAAATCCTTGGACTGAAAGAATAGATGAAGAGGAACATAAGTGGCTTTTAGAAAAAGATGTTAAGATTTGGCCTAATAGATAGAATGAAAACAGGTAGAATAAACTAAATTATCAAATAAAACAAAAGAATAAAAAATTATTTAGGAGGTAACAAAATGGAAAAATTAAAATTTTTTATAAATGGTGAATGGAGAGAGTCTAAAACAGATAAATATTACGATATATATAATCCTAGTACAGGTGAAATAATAGCTAAAAGTCCTTGTTGTACAAAGGGAGAGGTAGAAGAAGCTATAGGAGCAGCAAAAGAAGCATATAAAGAATGGTCTGCAATACCAGTAATGAAAAGAGTACAAGTTTTATATAAATTTAGAGATCTTTTAGATGAAAGAATGGATGAACTGGTAGAAATACTTTGTAAAGAACATGGTAAAAACTGGGCAGAAGCTCATGGAGACCTTCTAAAAGTTAAGGAACCAGTGGAATTAGCATGTAGTGCTCCTCTTCTAATGATGGGTGAGTCTTTAATGAATACTTCTACAGGTTATGATACTGTACTTTATAGAGAGTCACTTGGAGTTTTTGCAGGAATTGCACCATTTAACTTCCCTGGAATGATACCAATGGGTTGGATGGTTCCTTTATGTATAGCTACTGGAAATACAATGGTTCTAAAGGCATCTAGTACTACACCAATGACAAGTTTAAAACTTGCAGAATTACTACAAGAAGCTGGACTGCCAAAAGGTGTGTTAAATATAGTTACATGTTCTAGAAATGAAGCAGAAATATTATTAACTCATCCAGATGTAAAAGGAATAACTTTTGTAGGTTCTACAGCAGTTGGTCTTCACGTTTATGCTACAGGAGCTTCAAATGGAAAAAGAGTTCAGGCATTATGCGAGGCTAAAAACCATGCTCTTGTTTTAGATGACTGTATGTTAGAAAGAACAGTAAGAGGAATAGTTAATTCGGCTTTTGGATGTGCAGGAGAAAGATGTATGGCGCTTCCAGCTCTGTGTGTACAGGAAAGTATAGCTGATAGATTTGTAGAAAAATTATTAGAAATATCAAAAGAATTGAAAATAGGACCAGCTTATGATAAAACAACAGATTTAGGACCAGTAGTTACTGAGTCACATAAAAAACATGTAGAAGGATGGATACAAAAAGGTGTAGATGAAGGAGCTAAATTAATCCTTGATGGAAGAGGTGCAACAGTATCTGGTTTTGAAAATGGATTCTATATAGGGCCTACTATTTTTGACCATGTAACTGAAGATATGGAAATTGGACAACAAGAAGTATTTGGACCAGTATTATGTATAAAAAGAGTAAAAGACTTTGAAGAGGGACTTAGAATGATGAATGATAATGAATTTGCAAATGGTTCTGTAATTTATACAAGTAGTGGATATTACAGCCGTGAATTTGCAAGACGTACTGATGGAGGAATGGTAGGAATTAATGTAGGAGTACCAGTTCCAGTAGGTTTATTTCCATTTAATGGACATAAAAACTCATTTTTCGGAGATCTTCATGCATTAGGTAAAGATGGAGTTAAATTCTTTACCGAGGCAAAAGTAGTAACAAGTACTTGGTTTACTGAAGAGGATAATAAAGCTAAAGTAGATACTTGGGATGGATCAGTTGTAAAATAAATATAGAATTTTATTAATTTATTTATATAAAAAATGTAAGAATCTTTGTAAGAAAAAGTAATAGGTACAGCTTTATGTTTTAGTATATATTTTCAAAAATAATTGATTACTCCCCTTTAGTTCAGAAAGGGGAGGATAGAATCTAAATATTCAATTGGAGGAAAGATGAAAAAGATAAAATTAACAACAGCGCAGGCATTAATAAAATTTTTGGATAATCAATATGTTAGTTTTGATGGTAAGGAGGAAAGATTTGTAGAAGGTTTCTTTACTATTTTTGGACATGGAAATGTTCTAGGAATAGGACAGGCTTTAGAAGAAAATCCGGGAGAATTTAAAGTTCATCAAGGAAGAAATGAACAGGGAATGGCTTTGGCAGCAGTGGCCTTTGCTAAACAAAAAAACCGAAAAAAAATCTATGCTTGTACAACTTCTGTGGGGCCTGGGGCTGCAAATATGCTTACAGCAGCTGGAACAGCAACAGCTAATAATATTCCAGTTTTATTGCTTCCAGGAGATACATTTTCTACAAGACAGCCAGATCCAGTATTACAGCAGGTAGAACAGACAAATAATTTATCTATAACTACAAATGATGCATTTAAGGCTGTAACTAAATATTGGGATAGAGTGGGTAGACCAGAACAGTTGATGTCTGCCATGATAAATGCTATGAGAGTACTTACAGATATAGGAAATACAGGAGCTGTATGTGTAGCAATGCCCCAAGATGTACAAGGGGAAACTTATGATTTTCCAGAAAGTTTCTTTGCTAAAAGAGTACATGTAATGGATAGAAGATCAGGAACTGAAACAGAATATCAAAATGCTGTGGAATTGATTACAAAAAAGAAGAAACCAATTATAATTTGCGGTGGTGGAGTGAGATATTCAGAAGCAGGAGAAGAATTAAAGAGATTTGCTAAATCTTTTAATATACCAATTGGAGAAACACAGGCTGGGAAAAGTAGTATAGAAAGCGACTTTGAATATAATTTAGGTGGAATAGGAGTTACTGGAAATTTAGCAGCTAATACTATTTCAGCTGATGCAGACTTAGTAATAGGAATAGGAACTAGATTTACAGATTTTACTACAGGATCAAAATCATTATTTCAAAATAAAAACGTAGAGTTTTTAACAATTAATGCTTCAGACTTTCATGCTGAAAAATTAGACGCTGTAAAGGTAGTTGGAGATGCTAAGCTTTGTTTATCAGAGTTAAATAAAAGACTTACAAAGAAAAAATATAAAAGTGGATATAAAAATGAAATAACAAAGGCAAAAAAGGATTGGGAAAAAGAACTAAATAGGCTTTATAATGTTACATTTGATAAAGCTAAATTTAAACCAGAAGTACCAAATCAAATAGAAGAGAGTTTAAAAGAGATATATGACCTGTATGGTGGAGCATTAGCACAAACACAGGTAATAGGAGAAATAAATAAATTTTTAAAAGATAAATATGTAATTGTAGGATCATCTGGAAGTTTACCAGGAGATCTACAGAGAATGTGGAATTCAAGTGAGAAACACAGCTATCATATGGAGTATGGATACTCATGTATGGGATATGAGATAAATGGAGCCTTAGGTGTAAAATTTGCAGAGCCTGATAAAGAAGTATATGCAATGGTTGGAGATGGAAGTTATCTTATGCTTCATTCTGAACTTATAACTTCAATACAGGAAGATAAAAAGATAAATGTACTTTTATTCGATAATTGTGGATTTGGATGTATTAATAACCTCCAAATGGGAAATGGAATGGGAAGTTTTGAAACGGAGTTTAGAGGAAGAAAAGATAAAAAATTAATACCTATAGATTACGCGAAAGTAGCATCAGGATATGGAGTAAAGACATATAGTGTAAAAACTATAAAAGAACTTCAAGAAGCCTTAAAAGATGCTAAAAAACAAAAAGTGTCAACTTTAATAGATATAAAAGTTTTACCTAAAACAATGACAAATGGCTATGATTCTTGGTGGCATGTAGGAGTGGCAGGAGTATCAAAGAAAAAATCAATACAAGATTCTTATAAAGAAAAAGAAGAGGGTCTAGATAAAGCGAGAAAGTATTAAATTATAAAAAGGAGAGATGTTAAATGTTAAAAATAGGTATTATTGGAGCGGGAAGAATAGGTCAAGTACACGCTGAAAGTATAACAAAGTATGTAAAAGAAGCAGAAGTAAAATCAATAGCTGATGTTTATCTAAGTGACACTGTAAGAGAATGGGCTAAAGACATGGGAATAAAAGAAGTATACGAAGATTATAAAAAGATATTGGAAGATAAAGAGATAGATGCAGTGTTGATTTGTTCATCAACAGACACACATTCTCCAATTTCTATAGAAGCAATTAATGCAGGAAAACACGTTTTCTGTGAAAAACCAATAGATCATGATGTAAATAGAATAAAAGATGTAATAAAAGCCTTAGAAAATACAAAAGTAAAGTATCAAGTAGGTTTCAACAGAAGATTTGACCATAATTTTAGAGCAGTAAAAAATGCTGTCAAAGAAGGAAAGGTAGGGATTCCTCATATATTAAAAATTACATCAAGAGATCCACAGCCGCCAGCAATAGAGTATATTAAAGTATCAGGAGGAATGTTTTTAGATATGACAATACATGATTTTGACATGGCTAGATACCTTTTAGATAGTGAAGTAGTAGAAGTATATGCTCAAGGAGCAGTTTTAGTAGATAAAAGAATAGGTGAAGAAGGAGATGTAGATACTGCTATAATAACTTTAAAAATGGAAAGTGGAGCTTTAGCAGTAATAGATAACTCTAGACAGGCAGCTTATGGATATGATCAAAGAGCAGAAGTATTTGGAACTAAGGGTCAAGTTGCTGCTTATAATGATACGGTTTCAACAGCTGAAGTAACAAATTCAGATGGAGTAATAAAAGAAAAACCATTATTCTTTTTCTTAGAAAGATATATGCAGGCTTATGCTCAAGAAATGAGAGAATTCATAGAAGCAATAGTAAATGATACAGAAGTTCCAGTGGGAGCAATAGATGGATTAAAACCTGTTCTTATAGGACTTGCAGCTAAAAAATCTGTAGAAGAAAATAGACCAGTTAAGATATCAGAAATTAGCTTTTAGTTTTGTAAAAAATAAAATTAAAAGTGTAAAAATATAATATTTTGGGAGGAAAAATATGTTTAATGAAAAAGTTAGATTGGGAATAGCTCCAATAGCTTGGACAAATGATGATATGACTGATTTAGGAAGCGAGAATACATTTGAACAATGTGTAAGTGAAATGGCATTAGCTGGTTTTACAGGAACAGAAGTAGGTAATAAATATCCAAGAGACACTACTGTTTTGAAAAAAGCTTTAGAATTAAGAGGTTTAAATGTAGCAAGTGCATGGTTTAGTGCATTTTTAACTACAAAACCATATGAAGAAACAAAAGTAGAGTTCATTAAACACAGAGATTTTCTACATGCTATGGGGGCTAAAGTAATAGTAGTTTCAGAACAAGGTCATAGTGTTCAAGGACAAGTGGAAACTCCAGTATTTGATAAAAAACCTAAATTTACTGAAGAGGAATGGAAACTTTTAGCTGATGGACTAAACAAGCTAGGGGAATTAGCAAAAGAAAAAGATATGAAAATAGTTTATCATCATCATATGGGAACAGGAGTTCAAACAGAAGAAGAAGTGGATAAATTAATGAATATGACAGATGAAAATTTAGTTTATTTACTATATGATTCAGGACATTTAAAGTTTTCTGGTGAAGATACAATATCTGTATTAAAAAAATATATAAATAGAATAAAGCATGTTCACTTAAAGGATATTAGACCTGAAGTAGTGGAAAAAGTGAAAAATGAAAAATGGAGTTTTTTAAAAGCTGTAAGAGAAGGAGCATTTACAGTTCCTGGAGATGGATGTATAGATTTTGAACCTATTTTCAAGATATTAGATGAAAATAAATATGAAGGATGGTTTGTAGTGGAAGCAGAACAAGATCCAGCAAAAGCTAATCCTTTAGAGTATGCGATAAAAGCAAGAAAATATATAAAAGAAAAAGCAAAAATTTAAGTTAATTGTTATAAGTAATAAAAAAATGACTATTAATGATGTAACAAGATTAACTAATAAAGGAGGAATTTTAAAATTAATTATATTTTGAAATGTGAAGAGAAAATAATGAGATTAGTGGAAAAGAATTATAAACTGTTAATTTTTATTGTATTTGCTTTATTATTACATATAAATATTTTTGGAGAAGTTACTATGCAGGAAGAATTTAAAATTGCATTTATAGCAGATGCACATTTTCATGATGTTTATGCTGAGTTTAAAGATGATTCTTTTGAGGGTTTAAAAAACAGCATTACAGGAAAGAATAGCAAAATAAGAACAATGGAAGCACAGCTAACTTCTACAAGATTATTTAATGAGAATTATTATGCATTAAATGCAACATTGGAGGATCTCGCAGGAAAAGATATAAAGTATGTAGGATTAGTTGGAGATTTTAGTGATGACGGGCAAATCATTCATTTAAGAGGGCTAAAAAAAATATTAGACTCGTATACTAAGAAGTATGGAATACAGTTTTTTGCAATACCAGGAAATCATGATCCAGTTAAGCCAGTGGATAATCCAAATGGTAAAAGTGATTTTCTAGGAAAAGGCGGGCAAGAACAAAGGATTTTTAGTAAAGGTGCCAAAGAATGTATTAATTACAGTGGGAAAAAAGCTGTAATTAATACAGGAAAGGGACTACCCACTATTTGTACAGAAGAAATTTTAGAATTAGGTTATACAGGGATTATTAATGAAATGGGTAAATATGGATTTTATCCACAAAAAGATTATCTCTATTGGGCAACTCCATATAGTACTTATAATTATGAAATGTATAATTATGAGAAGGCAGTAAAAGAATCGGTTTTATCAAAAAGAACTTATGAGGAATGTTTTGAGGGAACAGGTGGAAAATATAAAAAAGAGAATTATACTAATTGTTTAATGGTAGAAGATTCTACTTATTTAGTAGAACCGATAAAAGGGATCTGGCTTTTAGCTATCGATGCAAATGTTTATGTTCCAACAAAAGAAATAAACAATGAAAATCATAAAGATCCTCAAAATTTTGTGGGTTCGAGTAATGCTGGATACAATAAGATGATTTCTCATAAGACACAAACAGTGGATTGGATAGCTGAGGTAGTAAAAAAGGCAAATGAAGAAGGAAAAATTTTAATAACATTCAGCCACTTTCCAATGGTAGACTTTTATGATAATAATTCTAAAATATTAGAAGAGATTTTTGGTGAAGGAAAACTTGATTTAAAAAGGATTCCTACAGAAGATACAGAAAAAATCATGGCAAAAACAGGTGTTAGACTTAATATAGCAGGACATTTACACTTTAATGATACTGGAGTTCGAAAGTATGACAGTGGAGAATTTTTGGTAAATGTACAAGTTCCATCACTAGCAGCTTATGTACCAGGATATAAAATATTAACTGTGAAAAATAAAAATCTAATGGAAGTAGAAACTGTAGAAATAAAGGATGTGCCAAGATTTAATGAGTTATTTGAACATTATAAAGTGGAACACCAATATTTATCAGAAAATAATCCAAGTAAAAATTGGAATGAGAAAATTTTAGAATCAAAGGATTATGGAGAGTTTGCTGATTGGCACTTAGTGGAACTTACAAGAAAAAGATTTTTACCACAGTGGCCTGCTGATTTACAGGAGATGCTTAAAACAATGTCTGGAAAAGATATTCTGATTTATACTCAGTTAAAAGAAAGTATATCAATTTCAGATTTAGAAAAAATAAAAGAAGGAAAAGGTAACAGCTTAGACAGAAAAACTATCAGCGCATGGAATGATGCAGAAAAAAGAGCTCAAAACTTAGCAAAAAAGAATAATCTGAATTTAAATGATTTTGAAAGCTGGAATGGTTTCGATTTAGCAGTAGATTTTTATAGAATGATGAATGCAGATGAATTAGCTTTGAAATATATTGATACAGCTAGAATAAATGAATATTCTGTTATTTATAATAATGTAAAAGATAAAGCTAATAAAAGCTTACCAAATGAGAGGTTTAATTTTTATTTCAGCAGATTATTTACAGCAATGAATAACTTTAGTAATTCTGAGCCTAGTGATAAGTTCGTGATAGATTTTGATAAGAAACAAATAATAGATCTTAAAAATAATACAAATAGAATAAAATAATTAAAAAATTTATCTAGCAAAAATATTTAACAAAAGAAGTAGATGAATTATAATCAAGTAAAACTTAATAACTTACAGAATACAAATTAATTTTATACTTAAAATAAAACATTCAAAAATAAAAGACTTCAAGCATAATTAGCTTATACATACACAGTATATATAGACAGTTAGACTTGGAGTTTTTATATAAATGGGAGGTAACAAAGTATGAAAAAGTTTAGAAATTATGTAATTATAGGTTTGGTTTCAATCCTATCTATTTTCTTGGTAAGTTGTTCGCAAAAAGGGGAAACAGAAGGTGGGGCAACAAAAGGGGAAAAAATAAAAATTGGAGTATCAATAGCAAATTTTGATGATACATTTCTTACATATATGATGGATGGAATGAAGAAATATGCAGCTACTGACAGTAATATAGAATTAGAATTTGTAGATGCTAAGGAAGACATATCAAAGCAAATGAATCAAGTGGAAAATTTTGTAACTCAGGGTAAAGATGCAATAATAATAGTTCCAGTAGATACAAGTGCGTCAGGACCAATGACTAATACAGCAATTACAAATGGAGTAAAAATAATTTATGTAAATAGAAATCCGGGGAATCTTCCAGATGGAGCTTTTTACGTAGGTTCAGAAGAGAAGAAAGCAGGAATTTTACAAATGGAGTATCTTGCTGAAAAAATGGGTGGAAAAGGAAATATAGTAATTTTAATGGGTAAATTGGATAATGAAGGTACGATAAAGAGAACAGAGGGTGTAGAGGAAGTTGCTAAAAAATATCCAGATATAAAAATATTAGATAAACAGACTGGTTTATGGCAGAGAACAGATGGACTTGCTAAAACAGAAAATTGGTTGAATAAATATGGAGATCAAATCAATGCAATAGTGTCTAATAATGATGACATGGCTTTAGGAGCTGTTCAAGCTCTAAAAGATGCAGGAAGAAAAAACATATTACTAGTGGGTGTAGATGCCACACCTGATGGATTAGCAGCCCTAGAAGCTGGAGATATTTCTGCAACTGTATTTCAAGATGCAGATGGTCAAGGTGGAGGAGCAGTAGAAGCTGCTAAAAAAGCCGTTAAGGGAGAGACTTTAGAAAAAGAAACTTGGGTTCCATTTAAATTAGTGACTCCTGAAAATATAAAAGATTTCAAGAAGTAAAAAAATAATATTAAATGCCTCATTATTTAACATATTTATTTTGTAAAGAATGGGGCGGAAAAACTTTTATATTTTAGAGAAAATGTATAATTTTCTCACAGGAGGGGATCGAAATTGGAAGATAATATCATATTAGAAATGAAGGGAATAACTAAAGAGTTTCCTGGTGTAAAAGCATTGGATAATGTAGATTTGACATTAAGAAGAGGAAGAGTTTGCGCTTTGATGGGTGAAAATGGAGCAGGAAAATCAACATTAATGAAAATACTAATAGGTGTTTATACTCCAACTAGTGGAGTAATAAAATTTAAAGGGGAAGAAGTAAGAATAAAGAATCCAAATGAAGCTTTAAACAAAGGGATTGCAATGATTCATCAAGAACTAAATCCAATAGTAGAACGAAGTATAATGGAAAATATATGGCTTGGAAGAGAGCCCTTAAAAGGAAAATTAGGAATCATAGATCATAAAAAAATGTATGATGATACGATAGAGCTGCTAAAAAATTTAAATTTAGACTTAAATCCAAAAGAAAAAATGAAAAATTTAACAGTAGCACAAATGCAAATGGTAGAAATAGTAAAAGCTGTTTCATATAATTCTGAAATAGTAATCATGGATGAACCAACTTCTTCTCTTACTAATAAAGAAGTAGAACACCTTTTTAAGATAATAGAGGAATTAAAAAAACAAGGTAAAGCTATAGCTTATATATCACATAAGATGGATGAAATATTTAGAATATCAGATGATATAACTATATTTAGAGATGGTAAATATGTGGGATCATATGAGTCTAAAGAGATGAACAGTGAAAAATTAATAAATCTTATGGTAGGAAGAGAGATAAAAGATTTATTTCCAAAAACAAATTGTGATATAGGGGAAACGAAATTAAAAGTGCAAAACCTAAGTCATCATAAGTCTTTTAATAATGTAAATTTTGAAATTAAAAAAGGAGAAATACTTGGATTTGCAGGATTAGTAGGGTCAGGTAGAACAGAAGTAATGGAGACACTTTTTGGTATAAGAAAGAAAAGTGATGGAAAGGTATTTATAGATGGTTTAGAAACAAACATATGTTCTCCTAATGATGGGATAAAGAATAAGATTGCTTTACTAACAGAAGATAGAAGAGATACTGGGATTTTCCCCATGCTTTCTGTAAGAGACAATATTGTTATCTCAAATATGGATTTGTATCTAAATGGATTCTTATTAAATAATCGTAAAATAAATGAAGATTGTGAAAGATACAGAAAGGCTATAAGAATAAAAACTCCAGATATAAGCGAACAAATAAGAAATCTTAGTGGAGGAAACCAGCAAAAAGTTCTTTTAGCTAGATGGCTGCTTACAGAACCAGACATACTAATATTAGATGAACCAACAAGGGGAGTGGATGTAGGAGCGAAAGCAGAGATTCATTCTTTGATATCATTATTAGCAGGAGAAGGTAAATCTATAATTATGATATCATCAGAATTACCAGAAATATTGGGAATGTGTGATAGAATAGCAGTTATGCATGAAGGAAGAATAACAGGGATACTAAGTAGGGAAGAGGCTACACAAGAACTTATAATGAAATACGCAACTGGAAATATTCCAGCATAAAGGGAGGATAATATGGAAGATATAACAATTAATCAAGAGAAAAAAGGAATGAATATAAATTTTAAAAAAATAATGGGAAGATATGGGATATATTTTATTCTGCTGTTTATGATAGTAGCTATAAGTGCTGTTAAGCCTGTATTTTTAAGTCAGAAAAATTTATTAAATGTAGTGAGGCAAGTTTCAGTTATTGGATTGATATCTCTAGGAGTAACATTAGCTATTATTGCTAAAGGAATAGATTTGTCATCTGGATCAGTATTAGCATTTGCTGGAGTTATAGCAGCGAGCTTAGCACAAAATGCAGGTTGGGCTCAAAAGATGTATCCGGGAATAGGAACATTGCCAGTAATAATTCCTATAGCTGTGGCTTTGTTAGTGGGAAGTTTATGTGGATTGGTAAATGGAACGTTGATTGCGACCACGGGAATACCACCATTTATAGCCACGTTGGGAATGATGGTAGCAGCCAGAGGAGCAGCATTATTATATACAGATGGAAGACCAGTAAGTTCATTAACTCCATCATATCAATTTATAGGGCAGGGTTATGTTTTTGGAATACCATTTCCTGTAATAATTTATATTTTTATGATTGGAATTACATGGGTAATATTAAACTATACTAGATTTGGGAAAAATATTTATGCAATTGGTGGAAATATAAATGCAGCAGAAGTTTCAGGAGTTAATGTAAAGAAAAATCTTATAATGATATATTTATATGCAGGAATGTTAGCAGGATTAGCGGGATTAGTACTAACTGCAAGAGTTAATACAGGACAGCCCGGAATGGGAGTATCTTATGAATTAGATGCCATTGCGGCTACAACAATTGGAGGAACAAGTCATTCAGGAGGAATAGGGACAATAGGCGGAGCCTTTGCTGGAGCCCTTATATTAGGAGTATTAAATAATGGATTAGATTTATTAGGAGTTTCTGCGTATTGGCAGCAGATAATAAAGGGAGTCATCATAGTAGGTGCAGTAGTAATAGACATGAGAAAAAATGCCAAGAAAAATTAAAAAATTGGAGGAAGTCTATGAAGAATGTAAATATTGGAGTTGTTGGATTAGGAAGACTAGGGTTAAAGCATGCTGAAAACCTTGCGTTTAAGATACCTAAAGCGAACTTAATAGCTGTGTGTGCTATGGAAGAGGAAAAATTAGAAGAAGTAAAAAGGGACTGGGGAATCCCCTATATATATAAAGATTATGATGAAATGATAAAAAATAAGGAGCTAGATGCAGTGCTTATAGCTTCACCATCTGGGCTTCATACAGAACAAATATCAAAGGCATTAGAAGCAGGATTACATGTATTTTCTGAAAAACCTTTAGGGACAAGTGTAGAAGAGTGTAAAAATGCAGAGAAAACAGTTGAAAAATATAATGATAAAATATTTATGCTCGGATTTATGAGAAGGTATGACGAGTCATATTTATTTGCTAAAGAAAAAATAAAAAATGGAGAAATAGGAAAGCCTATACTTTTTAGAGGGTATAGTCAAGATCCTGAAAAATTTATAGAAGGAGCTATAGCATATGCAGGTCATAGTGGTGGAGAGTTTATAGATATGTCTGTTCATGATATAGATCTAGCTAGATGGTATTTAGATTCTGAGCCAGAGGAAGTTTACGCAATAGGGGGATGTTATGCCCATGAGGAGTTTGCAAAATATAAAGATGGAGATAATGTATCTGCGCTAATGAAATTTCAAAATGGAGCAATGGCATTTTTATTTGCTGGAAGAACAGCACCACATGGATATAATGTGGAAACTGAAATTATAGGAACAAAAGGAATATTAAGAATTGGGAGTGTTCCACAAAAAAACTTAGTGGAGATACTAGACAATAATGGTGTAAGAAAAGAGTGTTCACAAGATTTTTTAGAAAGATTTGAAGAGTCTTATCTAAATGAAGTAAATGAGTTTATAAATTGTATAATTGAGAATAGAAAGCCAGAAGTAACAGTATATGATGGTACAAAAACTACTGAAATAGCGTATAAATGTAAAGAAGCTTTTGAAACAGGAAATTTAGTAAAAATCTAAATTAATTTATAGATTTTAACAGCCATATTATCAAGGCTTTCTAACTTATTTGGTGAAAACTAAATAGTTAGAGAGTCTTTTTGTTTTCGCACTGTGCGAAAACTAGATATGAATTATACTTAAACTTTAAAATGATTAAGATAGATAAAGTAGAGTGATATTAAATTTATCATTTAATTAAACATAAGTAAATTAGTGGTTTTGATAGGTAAAAAAATATGGTATACTATTTATATGAATTAAATTTTTAAAAAGGAGCTTTAAAAATGGTGACTTATAGAAGAGCAAATAAAGAAGATATTAAAAACTTAGTAAGGATAAGAAGCATATTTTTAACAGAATTTGATGGGAAAGATCATTTGGAAAATAAGGCAAATGTAGACTTAGAAGTGGAAAAATACTTAGTGAAATTTATAGAAACTGATGAATTTATAGGATTTGTTGCAGAGGAAGATAATAAAATTATTGGAACAAGTGCAGTGACTTTCTATAATATACTTCCAGCAGTCCATTATTTAAATGGAAAACTAGCATATATCTCAAATATTTACACAATTCCTGAATATAGAAGAAGAGGAATAGCAAAAAAATTATTTAAACTTGTGCTTGATGAGGCACTTTTTAGAGACTGTTCAAAAGTGACTTTACATGCCAGTAAAGATGGAGAACTTGTATATGAAAAATTTGGATTTATAAAAACAAGTACTGAAATGGAATATATAAATGAAAAATTTGATAAAAGTAAAAAGGTGTAATAGAAGTTACATTTTAAAAAGTCTTTGAGGATTTCTAAAGTTTATAATAAGATTTGAGATACTCGAAGGTTCGGAAAAATAAATATAAAATAATAAATTAATGTTTTTATTGACTTGAAGTTAACTCCAGAGTATATAATGAAATAAATAAAACGAATTGGAGGAATTTTTATGAAATATCGAAAATTTGCAGACACAGACATTGACTTATCAACTATTGGTCTTGGATCAATGGGAATGAGTTTCTCTTATGGAGAAGGAAATGATAAGGAAAGTATTGAAACATTGAATTACGCTTTGGAATTAGGAATTAACTTTTGGGATACAGCAGATATTTATGGAGTGGGAGCAAACGAAGAATTGTTATCTAAAGTTTTAGTTCCAAACCGTGATAAAATCTTTTTAGCAACTAAGTTTGGTTTTCGTACAAAAGATCCTAATATAGGTCAAGTACGAAATATTCCTGGAGATCAAATGTATATTGACGGTTCAGCAAAGCATGTAAAAGAAGCAGCAGAAGCTAGTTTAAAACGTTTAGGTATAGATACAATAGATCTTTATTATTTACATAGAGTAGATCCTAATATACCTATTGAAGAAACAGTAGGAGCAATGGCTGCTTTAGTTAAAGAAGGAAAAGTTCGTTATCTTGGTCTAAGTGAAGCTGATCCAGAAAATATTAAGAGAGCAAATGCTGTACATAAAATAAGTGCATTACAAAGTGAATTTTCATTATTAACTCGTGAAGTTGAAAAAGAGATTCTGCCTTTAACTAAAGAGTTAAATATGACTTTTGTTCCATTTTCACCTTTAGCAAGAGGATTGATGACTAATAATTTAAATGTAGATGAGATTGATGAGAAAGATTTTCGTAGAAATTTACCTCGTATGAATGGAAGTTACTTAGAAAATAATCAAAATCTAGCTGCTGGCTTAGCTGAAATTGCAGTTAAAAAAGGAATTTCAGCGGCTCAATTAGCGTTGGCTTGGGTATAGCTCAAGGAGATAATATTATTCCAATTCCCGGAACAAAACGTCGTAAATATCTAAAAGAGAATGCTAAAAGTGTGGATGTGAACCTGAATCATTCAGAATTAGAAGCGATTAATGAGTTGTTAAAAAAATATCCAAATATCGGTCCTCGTTACGCTACAGCTGAAAATAAGTTTGTAAAAAAAGATTAGAATAAACAGAGATGTCATAGTACAGATGGTATCTTTATTAATTTTAGCAGTTTATGCTTCTACTTTTTTATAATTAGTTTCTTCTTAATATGAATTGATTTTAAGCTTTGTTTTTTTATAAATGATGTATTTCCCTAGTAATAAAGGCGAGTTGCATATGAAATGATTGTTTTTATGAAAATTAAAATAGTCGTTCTACCCTTTAAAAAAATGGAGTGAAAAGCCTTTACTTTTAAAGCTAAATATGTTAAAATTATTTAAGATTTGGCTTCTACAATATATTTAAAAGAAGGTCTTTAGGGGCCTTCTTTTGTTATAAAAAATAAAATTTTAAAAAGCTACTAAATATTGAATATTTATATTATAATATTCAATATAAAATAAAAATGGAGAAGATATTACATGGCTATAATTCAATTAAAAAATATATTTAAACAATTTTCAGGAGACTTCATACTAAAAAACATATCTTTTAGTATTGAGAATAAAGATAAGATTGGTCTTGTGGGACTAAATGGTACTGGAAAATCAACTTTAATAAGAATATTGCTTAATATGGATACATATGATCAAAATGAAAAAAATGAGTTTGGGGAAATAACTAAGGCTTCGGGCCTAAAGATCGGATACTTATCTCAGGAGTATAATTTTTCAGATGAGAAAAATACTGTTTATGAAGAAATGCTTTCAGTATTTAGTGAAGAATTAGAAATATGGAAAAAAATACAAAAAAATAATATGAGACTGGCTATGGCAGATTCAAATGAAATAGAAAAAATATTAGAAGAGTCAGAAAAACTAAATATAGAATATGAAATGAAAAATGGATATGAAATAGAGTATAAAATAAAACAAATATTAACTGGTCTAGAAGTGGGAATAGAATATTATGACAGAGTTTTAGAAAAATTAAGTGGTGGAGAAAAAGCAAGAGTAGCTTTATCAAAGCTTTTACTTCAAGAACCAGATTTATTAATATTAGATGAGCCTACAAATCATTTGGATTTATACTCAATAGAGTGGTTGGAAGAGTTTTTAAAGAAGTATAATAAAGCTTTTTTATTAGTTTCACATGATAGATACTTTTTAGATAATGTGTGTAATAAGATATTTGAAATAGAAAATAAACAGTTATATAAGTATGATGGTAATTTCTCAGATTTCATAATACAGAAAGAACTAATATTAAAAGGTGAAATGAAAAGATACGAAAAAGAACAGGATAAGATAAAAAAGACAGAAGAATATATTGCAAGATATAAGGCTGGAATAAAGTCTAAGCAAGCAAGAGGTAGAGAAAAAATTCTAAGCAGACTGGAAAGAATGGATGATCCTATATTTAATCCAAAAAGGATGAGATTAAAGTTCGAAGTACTTTCAGCAACTGGCGATAATGTTTTAAAAGTAAAAGGAATTGAAAAAAGCTATGGTGGGAAAAAAGTATTAAATAATATAAATTTTGACTTGTATAAGGGTGAAAGAGTGGGAATAATCGGGAAAAATGGAATTGGTAAATCAACTCTTTTAAAGATAATAACAGGCAATGAAAAACAGGATGAGGGAACAGTAGAAGTTGGAAGTAGAGTAAAATTAGGTTATTATGATCAAAATCACCAAAGTTTAGATAAGAGAAATACTATTTTGAGTGAGTTAAATACTAGACTAGACTTAACTGATGAATACTTAAGAAACTTAGCTGGGGGATTCTTATTTTCAGGAGATGATACAGCTAAAAAAATTGAGGACTTAAGTGGTGGGGAAAAGGTTAGAGTTTCCTTTATGAAGCTACTAATGGAAAAGCCTAATTTTTTGATGCTAGATGAGCCCACAAATCACTTAGACATATATTCAATAGAGGTTTTAGAAGATTCACTGGAAGACTATGAAGGAACTCTTCTTGTAGTTTCTCATGACAGGCATTTTTTAGATAGCGTTTGCAATAAGATATACTATTTAGATGAAAATGGCTTGGAGTCATTTAATGGAAATTATGAGGATTATAAAATTAGTATTGCTAATAAAGGTAATGAAGAAAGCGCTGAGAAGCAAGAAAAGAAACTTAATTATGAGGAACAAAAAGAAAAGAATAGAAGAATAACAAGGTTAAGAAATCAGCTTATAAAGGTAGAAGAAGAGATAGAGAAACTAGAGGAAGAAAAGATACAGGTAACTCAAGAGTATGATGAGGCTGGAAGAAAAAATAGCGTGGAAAAATTACTAGAATTACAAGAAAAATTAGCTGAAATTGATGAGAATGAATTAGAAAAAATGAACGAGTGGGAAAGAGTAAATGAGGAATTAGAGGAAGAAAATGATTAGGGTTTTTAAATTTCAAGGTTTTATTTTATATTGAAAAATTTTAAACTTGGCTGTTTTTATTGATAGAATAGTAGAGAGCTGTCTCAAAAAATACATTTGAAACAGCTCTTTATTTTATTTCCTATATTTAAAATTCTTGACACTTTCTTCTTTTAATATATATCCATTAGAGTAAACATTTTTCTTATCCATAAAATAACCTGTATATCCTTTAGTTTTACTAAAAGCTTTTCCAAATGTAGCAGGATCAGCATCTGTTATTACATTTCCATCAAAGTAAACTTTGTCTTTATCCTTAGCATAAGAAAAATCAATTATTTTAAAGGAATTAACATCACTTCCTTCAATTTTTTTACCATTATAATAAACACTGTCTTTATCTTTTCCATATCTATCATCTGGGAGGTTATCACGTTTTAAAAGTACAAATGATTTAGGGTCAGCTCCAGAGATTTTTTCTTTATTATAGTAGACACCATTTTTATCTGAAACATAAGCATAGTTATAAAATTTAAATGTAGCAGTATCCAAATTAGCTATTTTTTCTCCAAAAGAATAAACACCATTTTTATCTTTTGAGTACTCATTTTGATATGCAGTAAAAGTAATAGGATCATACTTTGCTTTTCCAGTAACTAAGTCACCAAAGGCATATACATTATCATTATTTGATATATACATATCAAAATTATACCCACATGGGCCGCCTATTTTTTCTATAATTGCTATTTTAAAGCCTTTACTAGAATCAGACTTTTCTAAGGCTTTTCCATTATAGTAGATAAATTTTTTATCTTTATAATATCCATTTTCTAAATTTGAAAAAGATTCGGAGTCAGTATTTTCCATTTTATTTCCCATATAATAAACAGAGTTTTTATCTTTTGTATAACTTCCATCCAAGACTTTAAATGATTCGGTATCAGCGCCATCTACTTCAATATAATTATAGTAGACATGATTTTTATCTTTATAATATGAAATATATGGCTCATATGAAACTATTCTAGAATAAAGAACTTTAAGAGTTTCTTTATCAGCATTATAAATAGCGGTCTTATAATCTGCTTTATTTTGAGTAATTCCAAATAAGTAAATATTATTTTTATCATAAGCTACGTCATTCTCATTTAAAATTTTAAATGATTTAATATCAATATTTTTTAGTTCTTTTTCACTTGCTAAACGCTCATTTTCATAGGAATTAAAATAAGCTTTTCCATTTTTTATGACATATTTTTCTGTACGAATTAATCTTGAACATGTAAACGTTACACTAAAAAGTATAGTGAATAAAAACATGACTAATTTTTTCATTATATTCCTCCAATTTATACGGTTCTTTTAAGATTATATCAAAAAATTGAATTTATACAATAAAATATTTAAAAAAAGGAATTAAATACTGTAATACTGGAGTTATATGATTAAGTAAAAATTTAAAAAATAAAAGTTATAAATTTTTTTAAATTTGATTTGAGATTTAAATTAGAGTAAGTATTCTTTTTTATTTTTTATAATAATAAAATATCTAAAAAATAAAACGCCTATTATTTGTTGGACATAATAATGTTTTTGAAAAAAATCCTTATATTTATTTTATAATTATTTAATTCAAAAATAATTTATATGGATTAATTTATTGACATGAATGATAAAATAAATTACAATGAGTTTCAAAGTATGATCAATTTTTAAGAAAATAGTGGTTACAATTTTTTAATATAGTTATATTAAAATTTTTTTTGGTTCTTGAATTGTCAAATTAAGTGCACCACTTTAATAAACAAACTATAAATATGATTGTAGTATTTCTAGTGGTGTATTGTAATTTAAGCACTTTCTTGGTCTTGTATTTAATTCTAA
>JAGOZX010000069.1 GCA_018058425.1 Sebaldella sp. | reverse complement strand
TTTTGCCGTTTGATTTTATGACTCCCCCGCTTATAGAAGGACCTAAAGTCTTTTGGGGACCAATTAACATATGGCACTTTACTATCAATATAAACCAAACTATTGTCACAACATGGGTAGTAATGGTGGTACTAATTTCATTATTAGTAATAGGAACAAGGAATCTTAGTGTGGAAAATCCTACTAGATTTCAAATAATTTTAGAAGCATTATATGGGTTTGTGGAAATTATGTTTTTAGCAAATTATGGAAAATATAAGAAAACGTTTGTATCGTTTATTACAGCACTGTTTTCATTTATACTATTCTGTAATTTAATAACATTTTTCTTGCCATTTATTCCTTTAATAGAAAAAAAGTCTGGAGGAGGCTATCTAATATCGCCTTTTTTAAGAAGTCCAACAGCAGATCCAAATACAACAGTAGGATTAGCATTATTAGTAGTAGTAGTATTTTTAACATGTGCTGGAAAGACAGAAGGAATATGGAATTACATAAAAGGATTAGGTTCACCTTCAATTTTCTTATTTCCAATTAATTTAATAGGGGAATTTGCAAAACCAATAAATACATCTATGCGGCTTTTTGGTAACATGTTTGCAGGGATAATAATAATGGGATTAATATACAGTTTATCAATGAGTATGTTTGGGCATGTATTCTCATTTGCAGCAGGATGGCCGGCATTTTTACATATTTATTTTGACTTATTTACAGGAACAATTCAAAGTTTTGTCTTTGTAGTATTGTCATCTGTATATATAGCAGAAACATTAGGGGATAAGGATGAGTTAGAATTAGCATAGGTAAAAAATAGTTTTTGAGTAACAACTAATTATAGTTTATAATTTTTATTTATATAATATAAAATTAATTTAAATATTTCAGGAGGTAAAGAAATGGCAGATTTAATTCAAGCAGCAGCATTATTAGGTGCAGGTGTGGCGATGATAGGTGGAATAGGAGCAGGAATGGGGCAAGGGTTTGCAACTGGAAAAGCAGTAGAAGCAGTAGCAAGACAACCTGAAGCTAAGCAGGATATTTTACAAGTACTATTCATAGGATGTGCGATTGCAGAATCAACAGGTATATATGCGTTAGTTATAGCCTTCTTATTAATATTCATGAAAGGGTAAAAAAATTTAGAAAGTTCGAGGTGACCAAATATGGAAAATGGAGGAAGCTTAATCACATTAGATCTTTCAATGCTTATCCAAGTTATAAATTTTCTGATTTTATTCTATGCATTTTGGAGATTATTTGGTAAGAAAATAGGACCAATTTTAGATGAAAGAAAAAAAATTGTTACTAGTAAATTAGCAGAAGCAGAAGAAGAAAGAGTGAATGCTAAAAAAGCAGTTGCTGAAGCAGGAGATCTAAAAAAAGAAGCTAAGAAAAGAGCTAATGAAATAATAATAAGAGCAGAAATTACAGCAGATGAAAGAAAAGAAAAAATAATAAAAGATGCAAATGTGAATAGAGAGAAAATGCTTGTTGCTGCTGAAACAGACATACAGAAAATGAAAGAAAATGCAAATAAAGAGCTACAAAAAGAAGTTTCAGGTCTGGCAGTATCATTAGCAGAAAAGATAATAAAAGAAAATATAGAAAAAGATGAAGACAAGATAATAAATAATTTTATTGAAGAAGTAGGAGAGTAACTATTATGCATGAGGCAGTTGTAGCAAAGAGATATGCCGAAGCAATATATAAAGTTGCTAAGGAGAAAAATAAAGTAAAAGAGATATATGATATCTTGAATTCTCTCATGGAATTATACACGGATGATTCTGATTTTAGAAATTTCATGTTACACCCGCTAATAGAAAAAAATGAAAAAAAGAATTTTCTTGGTAAAGTATTCAATGATATTGATGAAGAAAGTCTAGAAATCATAGACTATCTTGTAGATAAAAATAGAATAGAATTAATTAGATACATTGTTTCTGAGTATCTAAAATTATATTATTTAGAAAATAATCAAGTAGAGGTAACTGGTATTTTCACTAAAGAATTAAGTAGCGACCAAGTTGATCGTCTAAAAGAAAAATTAGAAAAAAAAGTAGGAAAAAAAGTAATATTAAAAATAGAAATAGACAAGAATATTATTGGCGGCGGAGTAATAAAAATGGGAGATCAAATAATTGATGGCTCAATAAAACGTCAAATAGAAAATATAAAAAATAGTTTCTAGAATGGAGGTGCTTTCTTTGAAAATAAGGCCAGAAGAAGTAAGTAAGATAATAAAAACTGAAATAGAGAATTATAAAAATTCTTTAGATATAGCTAGTGTTGGAACTGTAGTGGAAATCGGAGATGGAATAGCTAGAGTATACGGACTGCAAAATGCCATGGCAGGGGAATTATTAGAATTTCCTAATAATGTAACTGGAATGGTTTTAAACTTAGAAGAAAATAATGTTGGAGCAGTTATTCTTGGAGACTTTTCATTGATAAAAGAGGGAGATACAGTTAGATCAACTGGAAAAATAACACAAGTTCCAGCTGGAAATGCTTTACTTGGAAGAGTTGTTGATCCACTTGGGAATCCTATTGATGGAAAAGGTCCAATAGAAGCTTCGAAATATATGGAAATTGAAAAAAAGGCTTATGGAATAATAGATAGAAAACCTGTTACAGAACCGTTACAAACAGGGATAAAAGCAATTGATGGAATGATTCCAATTGGAAAAGGACAAAGAGAATTAATAATAGGTGATAGACAAACGGGTAAAACTGCTGTAGCAATTGATGCTATCGTTAATCAAAAAGGAAATGATGTTTTTTGTGTCTATGTTGCAATTGGTCAGAAAAGATCAACTGTAGCTGGAATAGTTCAAAAATTAGAAGATAGTGGAGCAATGGAGTATACAACTGTAGTTGCAGCTACAGCTTCAGAATCAGCATCATTACAATATTTAGCACCTTATGCAGGTGTATCAATGGCAGAGTACTTTATGGAGCAAGGAAAGCATGTATTAATAATCTATGATGACTTATCAAAACATGCAGTAGCTTATAGAGAAATGTCGTTATTATTAAGAAGACCGCCGGGTAGAGAAGCGTATCCTGGAGATATATTCTATTTACACTCAAGATTACTAGAAAGAGCAGCTAAATTAAGTGATGAATTAGGCGGAGGATCTATAACAGCATTACCAATTATAGAAACTCAAGCTGGAGATATATCAGCATATATTCCAACAAACGTTATTTCAATAACTGATGGACAAATTTTCTTGGAATCAGATTTATTTAATGCAGGTTTTAGACCAGCGATTAATGCAGGGATATCTGTATCAAGAGTTGGTGGAACAGCACAAATTAAGGCAATGAAACAAGTTTCAGCTCAAGTTAAGCTAGAACTAGCACAATACACAGAATTATTGGCATTTGCTCAATTTGGATCTGATTTAGATAAGGCAACTAGAGATCAATTAAATAGAGGATCAAAAATAATGGAGATGTTAAAGCAGCCTCAATACGATCCTTTCCCTGTAGAAAATCAAGTTGTTTCATTTTTTGCTGTAACTAAAGGATTTTTGGATGAAATCGAGAAAGAAAATGTTATTAAATTTGAAAAAGATTTACTAAAAAGTATGAAGGATAATTCTGATATACTCTCTAAAATAAAAGAGAAAAAAGCGTTAGACGATGAGCTTACAAAAGAATTATCAGATTTTATTACAAAATTTAAAAACAATTTTGAACAATAAGTAGGTGTTTTTATGTCAGCAAATATGAAGGAAATAAAAAGTAGAATAGATAGTATAAAAAGTACTAATCAAATTACAAGTGCAATGAATATAGTATCTTCTACAAAGTTTAAAAAATATCAGACTTTAACTTTGATGACTAGAAGTTATGCCAGTGCAATAGAAAAAACATTAGGAAATGTGGCTGGAAGCTTGAAGTCTGTACACCATGTACTTTTTGATGGTAAAAAAGAAGTCAAAAAAATAGGTATAATAGTGATGGCTTCAGATAGAGGACTTTGTGGAAGTTTTAATACAAATACTTTTAAAGAGTTAGATAAGCTTATTAATAAAAATAAAGCAGCTAATATAAAGGTTTCTGTTACAGCAGTTGGAAGAAAAGCAAGAGACTACTGTAAAAGAAGAGGAATTAATGTGGATGCAGAATATATACAGCTAATTCCAGAAACAATGCTTGAAAAAGCTAAGAATATTAGCGAAAATATAGTTCAATTTTATTTAGATAATATTTATGATGAAGTGTATATAATTTATTCAAAGTTCGTATCAGCAATAGAATTTGATTTAAAAGTAGAGCAGTTACTGCCGTTAGAAAGAAGAGAAGCAAGAACAAATGAAGAGTATATTTTTGAACCTTCTATAGAAGGGGTACTTAGAAGTCTGCTTCCAAAAAGTTTAAATATAAAAATATATCAATCATTATTAGAAAATACAGCGAGTGAACATTCTGCAAGAATGACAGCGATGAAAAGTGCAAGTGATAATGCTAAAGATATAATAGATAAATTAACTCTAGACTATAATAGAGTAAGACAATCAATAATTACACAGGAGATTACCGAAATAGTTGGTGGATCAGAAGCCTTGAAATAGTCAGAATAGGAGGGTAAGGCGTGGAAAATAAAGGAACATTATTGCAAATAATAGGACCAGTAATTGATGCGAAGTTTGAAGAAAGCTTACCGGCAATATATAATGCGTTAGTTATACGTTTCGAAGATGGAAAACAATTAGTTGCAGAAGTTCAACAGCACTTAGGAAATAATGTAGTAAGAGCTGTAGCGATGGATGGAACAGATGGATTAAGAAGAGGAATAGAAGTTATAGATACAGGAAGTCCTATAAAGGTTCCAGTAGGAAGAGGAACTCTTGGAAGAATTTTTAATGTACTAGGAGAAACAGTGGATAATGGACCAAAGGTAATATCTGAGGAGTACCATTCAATCCATAGAGAGGCACCTAGCTTTGAAGAGCAAGGGACAGGGACAGGAATACTTGAAACAGGAATAAAAGTAGTAGATTTATTAGCACCTTATTTAAAAGGTGGAAAAATAGGATTATTTGGAGGGGCTGGAGTAGGAAAAACAGTACTAATCCAAGAACTTATAAATAATATCGCAAAAGGTCATGGAGGACTTTCTGTATTCGCAGGAGTTGGAGAGAGAACAAGAGAAGGTAGAGATCTTTATAACGAAATGAAAGAAAGTGGAGTTATAGATAAAACTGCTTTAGTTTACGGGCAAATGAACGAACCACCTGGAGCTAGACTTAGAGTAGGATTAACAGCACTTACAATGGCGGAGTACTTTAGAGATAGAGAAGGTCAAGATGTATTACTATTTATAGATAATATATTTAGATTTACACAAGCAGGAGCCGAAGTATCAGCTCTTCTTGGAAGAATGCCATCAGCTGTTGGTTATCAACCAAACTTAGCAACTGAAATGGGAACACTGCAAGAAAGAATTACTTCTACTAAGAAAGGATCAATAACATCAGTGCAGGCAGTATATGTACCAGCAGATGATTTTACAGATCCGGCACCAGCAACTACATTTTCACATTTAGATGCTACAACAGTGTTATCAAGAAGTATTTCGTCACTAGGAATTTATCCAGCAGTTGATCCGCTAGAATCATCTTCAAGAATATTGGAGCCTGAAATAGTTGGTTACGAACATTATTCAGTGGCAAGAGAAGTGCAAAAAGTATTACAAAAATATAAAGAATTACAAGATATAATTGCTATTTTAGGTATGGATGAATTATCAGATGAAGATAAACTAATGGTTAATAGAGCAAGAAAGATACAAAGATTCTTCTCGCAGCCATTCTTTGTTGCTGAGCAATTTACAGGGTTAGAAGGGAAATATGTTCCTTTAAAAGATACAGTAAGAGGATTTAAGGAAATATTAGATGGAAAGCATGATGAATTACCAGAACAGGCATTTTTATTTGTAGGTTCTATAGAGGAAGCAGAGGCGAAGGCAAGAGAATTGGTAGGTGAATAAGTATGGCAGATTCATTTAATTTAGAAGCAATAACTCCGTCTGGAATTATTTTTCAAACAACAGCTGAATTTTTAATGCTTAGAACTACAAGTGGAGATTTAGGAA
Organism: Sebaldella sp.; assembly: GCA_018058425.1. Taxonomy (GTDB): domain Bacteria; phylum Fusobacteriota; class Fusobacteriia; order Fusobacteriales; family Leptotrichiaceae; genus Sebaldella. The sequence continues at coordinate 10,595 of JAGOZX010000069.1, read as the reverse complement.
TAATGGCAAATCATATGCCTTTAGTTACTGAATTAACTTATGGTGAAATGGTTGTAAAAACAGGACAGGGAGAAATCAGATACTATGTTCAAGGTGGATTCTTAGAAATTAATAAGGAAAAAGTACTTATTTTGGGTGATGAAATCATAGAATCTAGTCAAATTGATGTAGAAAGAGCAAGAAAAGATAAAGAGATAGAAGAATCAAGATTATCTAAACTAAAAGAAGAAGAAGATATATCTAAAGCTAATAAAAGAATTCAAGAAAATCTCATGAAAATAAAAATTGGAAGTAGATAATCATAAAACTGTTTTAAAGTATAACTTTAGGACAGTTTTTTTATATATAAATTTTTTTATTGACTCTAAAGTAAGGTTGAGTGTTATAATCATAAAATGTAAAGGAGGATTTTAAAATGACTATAAAGGAAGTTATTAAAATAACAGGGCTATCTGTCTCAAAATTACATTATTATGAACAGAAAAATTTGATTAGTCCTGAAAGAGATAAAAATAATTATAGAAACTATTTAGAAAAGGACATAGAACAGCTAAAATACGTTCTTATTTTAAAAGAAATAGGTTTTAGCATAAAAGACATCAAGAAAGTTATTGAAATGTATGTAGCGTGTATAAATAGAGTTAATCGCAAAGGTGAAGTGAAGGACTTTTATTCAGAACAAATAGAAAAAATGGAAGAAAAGATAATTCAATATAAACAAGTTATAGAACTTTTAAAAGGGCTTCCTATTTTTACAGATGATACCTATAAAGATAATGATATATTACCTTCAATAGAAGAGAAAAATAACTTAATAAACAATATTTATGAAAGTGTCGTAGTAAATAAAAAAGGAGAGTAAAAATGAAAAATGCAGTTTTGATTACAGGAGCTTCATCAGGCATTGGAGAAGCTTTTGCATATAAATATGCTGAATTAGGTGAAAACTTAATTTTAACAGCGCGTTCAAAAGAAAAATTAGAAAAATTAAAAAATAAGTTAATGGAAAAATTTGCAATAGAGGTATTAATAATAGTACTAGACTTATCAAAAGAAAATGCTGCAAAGGAAATTTATGATAAGTTAGAAAAAGAAGGGATAGCAGTAAGTGCCCTTGTAAATAATGCAGGTTATGCAACTAGTGGAGAGTTTATCACAAATAGTTTTGTGAGTCAGCATGAACAAGTAATGTTAAATGTAACTTCAGTAGTGGATTTGTCGTATTATATTTTAGATAATATGAAAAAAAATAAAAAAGGAGTTATAATAAATATAGCTTCAACAGGAGCATTTCAACCTCTTCCTTATATGTCAGTTTATGGAGCTACAAAAGCCTTTGTTCTTTCATTTAGTGAGGGCTTGTATGAGGAGTATAAAAATTATGGAATTAAAGTGATTGCTGTATGTCCTGGTCCCACAGAAACAAACTTTTTTGAAAGTGCAGGACCAGTAAGTGTAGGGAAATTTAGAACACCTAAAATGGTGGTAGATAGTACTTTTAAAGCTTTAGGCAGAAATAAAAATCATGTGGTAGATGGAGTAGAGAATCGTTTGGTAAGCTTATCATCTCGTTTTCTGACAAGAAAAAGAATGGCAAAAATAATAGGAAATATGCTTAGAAAAAAATTAGATAAATAAAATTATTTAAGTGAGAGCTTACTTTTTATAATGAGTTTCGGGCATTTTATTATAAAAAATATTAAACATAAAGGAAATTCAAAGCTTTATATGTTAGAATAGTTGATAATTAAAATAAGAGGAGATGTAAATATGAAAAACTTTTTTTTAGTTCTAATTTCAACATTTTTTGTATTTAGTTGTACAGCTACAACTAATATGGGTTCAGGAAATACAGGAAAAGCAATTAGTGTAAAGGATATTGCTAATACTTCTTGGAAATTAACAGATATTTCAGGAGAAAAAGTAATTCCTAAAAAAATAGATGGCAAGGAAATTGGAGCAGTAACATTAGATATAACTGCTGATAAAATCAGTGGAAGCGCAGGAGTAAATAGATATTTTGGTTCTTATGATGTAAATGGCACTGAAGTAACAATAAATGGTGTAGGAAGTACAAAAATGATGGGACCTGATGATTTGATGAAGACAGAATATAAATACTTATCAGTATTACAAGATGTAACAAGTGTGGAATTAAAAGATAAGAATACTTTAATTTTAAAATCAGATTCAGACACATTAACATTTACAAAAACAAAATAAATTTTTAAATAACTAAGATCAGTTGCTAAATGCAGCTGATTTTTTTATTGACAGGTAATGGAGTATAGGATAAAATAACAAGAGTTATGTTTAAGATTAAGGGGGAGTTATGAGATCATACTATAGAATGTATTATTATTATATATTATCAGTTATTTCAATAGCAATGGGTGCATTTTTTTATTTTTTTATTTTGCATTTATTTTATGTAAAAAGATGATATTACCTATTTTAATTTCTATTAAATTTCAATATTTATCAAAAAAGAAATTGGTATTATTAAAACATGAAGTAGAACCAATAAAACCTAGAAAAAGTTATATGGATGATGCACACTTGGAAGAAGAGAGGACATATTTAGAAAATGTTTTTTTTATTGATAGGGAAACAATGAATGATAAATATAAAAGAATTTTATTTATTAAGCTTCTCATATATACAAGTATTTTTTTATTTGGTATATGGAATACAGTTTATTTTAGAACTTATGTAGATTTTTTTATTTATTTCAAAATACTTTTTCTTTTAGGAATTACTTGGGAAATAAAAGTGGTTTTTTGTCTTTATAGTAGAGTAAAAAATGAAGATTATGAGGTAGAAAGAGTAGTCATAGATGAAGTAGATTATTATACGGGATATATTGGGATAAAAAAGGAGAAACAAGTAAAGTCAGTAAAATTAATGGATGCAGTAATGTAAAAAAGTATATTTATTATTAGTTTAACATATTACTTTGAAAAAAAGGGGGGGCAGAAGTGCTTTGGAGTCTAAAAATATTTTTATATGTTTGTTTAATAACAATTTTATCAGTTTTTGGATCACTATTTATGGGAGTTTATATTTTCATAGAAAAAATATTTTTTCCATTACATCTTTCTATGAAAATACATAATTTAAAAAGAGATGGAGATGTATTAAATTTATTAGAAAAAAAGAATAGTGATATAAAATTATATTTATATGGAGTAATAATTGTAGAAGAAATAGATGTATTAGAAAACATTTATTTTATAGATTTAAAATTACTTAAAAAAATATATCTAAGATTTATATATTTGAAAATTATAATAATAGTTTCATTTTTTACTTTAGGTATTTGTACTGTTATTAGATTACATGATATTTCTAATATATCAGTTACAGCGTATATAATTTGGATATTATCTATGTTGTTTTTAATTATGAAATTATATATGAATTTTATTTTATTAAGTAAGGTGAAGTCTGAAAAATATATAATAAAAACAGCAGATGTAAATGGAATAGATTATCACGCCGCATATATAGAAAATAGAAAAAAAGAACGAGTAAGTTTATTAAAAAAAGTAATGAAATAAAAAATATCTCAGCTAAAATAGTTGAGATATTTTTAGTAATACTTTATTTCACCTTGTCAATATTAACATCATCATAGTCTGAAGACTCAAATTTTTTAACTACATAAGAGCAAATAGCTTTTATTTTATATTTATTTTCTCTTGCATAATTAACACCAATATTTAATAATTTACTGGCAATACCTTGATTTCTTAATTTATCTGATACATAAGTATGATCAAAAATTAAAATATCTCCATTCATTTTATATGTTAATTCAGCCAAAACTTCTCTTCCATCATCATCGTATATGAAAAAACCTTTATTTTCAATATGTTTAACAGTATTCATAAAACTCTCCACCTTCCGAATAAAATATTATATCCAAACCTTGAATTCTTTTTTTATATCTTTTAATGAGTCATTTTCAGGAATAAAATAATATATCCCTTTGATCATCTTTCCATTTCCTGTTAATTCAAATGTCTTATAGTTACTTCCATTGACCATTGCAGCTGGAAGCATTGAAACAGCCCTAAGAGGATTAAAATGCACTTCCATATTTGCTTTAACATATCCTAATACACTTGGAATTTTTGAAAATCCAGCTGGAGAAAGCAACTTAGACTGCAATGCTCCAAGAACTTGTTTCTGTCTATCGCCTCTCTTAAAGTCACTATCTGTCTTTCTATGTCTTGCATATGCCAGAGCCCTGGGTCCCTGAACAGTATAAGCTGTACCTTTAACAAAACTTTCGTTATCTTGTGTAAATGTATGGTTTGAAACAATATCAACTCCATCTACAATTGTAGTAAGATTGATTAAATCTTCAAATCTAAGTAAAACAGAGTACTGAATCTTAGTATTTAACATGTTTTCCAAAGCTCTCACACTACAGCTTGGTCCTCCGAAAGCTAAGGCATGTGTTATTTTATCTACCTTACCTCCTTTTTCACAGTCAATTAGAGTATAAGAATCTCTAGGAATAGAGACTATCTTAATTTTAGCTAAAATAGGGTTAACATTAATTAATATTATTGTATCTGAACGAGAACCTTTTAATGGTTGCCATGGTCTAGCATCACTTCCTAGTATAACAATGTTAAAAGGCTTTATAAACCACAAAAATATAAGTGCTAAGACTATAGAAATTACAAATTTTTTCATTTATTTACTCCTGTATAATTTAAAGTTTTTAAGAAAATTAATACTTTTTCTTTTAATTCATCATAAGTCCCGTTATTTTCAATTACATAGTTACTTCTTTTAATCTTTTCGCCAAGGGGCATTTGAGCAGCTATTATATTCTCAGCGTTTATCTTTGTAGAATTATCACGTTTCATGATTCTTTCAATTTGCTTATCATAGTCAGCTGTAATAAGAAGTATACTGTCCACAAGATACTCTAAATTAGTTTCAAATAAGAGTGGAATCACAACAATTACTGGTTTTTTACTAGTTTGCAACCTGTTGATTTCAAATTTTGTTTTTTCAATTATAGTTGGATGCATAATATTATTTAGTTTTTTTACTTTTTCTTTATCGTTAAAGATAACTTCACGTAATAATCTTCGATCAACAGCTCCATTGTTTATGACACTAGAGCCAAACTCATTTTGTATGCTTTGTATAATTTTTGGTAGTTTAATAACTTCTCTTGAAATTATGTCTGTGTCAATAATTTCAAAATTCATTTCTTTTAAAATATTGCTAACAGCGGTTTTTCCAGTAGCTATACCACCAGTTATACCTAAAATCATACTTTTCTCCTTTCTGAGTATATACTTATATTCTATAATTTTTTTACATGTATTGCAATACCCTAAAAATAAAAATAAAATTTATATTTTTATTGAAAAAATGGTACTATAAAGGTAATTATTAAGATAAAGGAGAAAATTGTGACATCATTTGTGTTGAAATTAATTGCCATTATTACAATGACCTTGGATCATTATTGTAAAATAGTTGAAGGACCTGAATGGTTTAGCTATGTTGGAAGAATTTCTTTTCCAATTTTTGCATTTTTAATTGGAGAAGGTTTTAAATATACAAAGGATAGAAAAAAATACTTTTATAGAATATTTTTATATGCCTTAATCTTACAAGTTCCAGATTTTTTGGGTGTAGAAAAATATGATGGAAATATATTTTTTACATTATCATTTGGAATCTTATGTCTTTTGGTTATAAATGACAGGAGACTTAATAAAGTTATAAAAATCATATTAGTGGCAATTATAGCTGTTAGTGCTGATATATTTGGGATAGATTATGGTTCGTATGGTGTTATTATGATAACTATTTTTTATTTATTTAGAAATAATATCATGATGACTAGTTTATTTTTTATAATTATTAATGCAATATGGGTTTATTTTTTCAAAATGTCTGATTATCAGTTATACTCTGTATTTGCATTACCTATTATATTTATGTATAACGGAGTGGAAGGAAAAAGAATGAAATTATTTTTTTATTTATATTATCCCATTCACTTAATGGTACTATATTTTTTAGCTGAAATTTAGTTTTTAACAAGAGTTTTTTCTAATTTATTATGTTTGAAAAAATTTATAATTTGAATTTTTATATCTATAAAGTAAAAAATAAAGTATTTGATTATAATAAATTTTGAAATTATGATATAATTATAGAACAGGACGAAAAAAGGAGAATAATTATGAAACCAGTAGTAGCAATTGTGGGGAGACCAAATGTAGGTAAATCCACGCTTTTTAACAAATTAATAGGCGAAAGATTATCTATAGTAAAAGATGAACCAGGTGTTACTAGAGATAGATTATATAGAGATATAGAGTGGTCAGGAAGAGAATTTACTCTTGTAGACACTGGAGGATTAGAGCCTAAAACTCAAGATTTTATAATGGGTAAAATAAAAGATCAAGCACAGGTAGCAATTGATGAAGCAGATGTTGTTATATTTTTAGTTGATGGGAAATATGGAGTAACAGGACTAGATGAGGATGTAGCGACAGTTTTAAGAAAAAAAGATAAGAAAGTAATTGTTGCAGTAAATAAAATAGATAACTATTTGAAAAACCAAGAAAGAATATATGAATTTTATTCTTTAGGATTTGATGAAGTAGTGGGAATATCAGGAGAACATAAAGTAAATCTTGGTGATCTTTTAGATGAAGTTATTAATAAACTTGGTAATACAAAAACGAAACAAGAAGAAGAAGGTTTAAATATAGCAGTATTAGGAAGACCAAATGCTGGAAAATCTTCATTTGTAAATAAAATACTTAATCAAGAAAGAAGTATTGTTAGTGAAATAGCTGGAACAACAAGAGATGCAATAGATACAGAGTTTAATTATAAAAATGAAAGATATAGAATAATAGATACTGCGGGTATAAGAAGAAAGTCTAAAATTGATGATCCTATAGAGTACTACAGTGTTCTAAGAGCTATAAAATCGATAAAAAGAGCAGATGTATGTATATTAATGTTAGATGCTACAGAGCTTGTAACTGATCAAGATAAGAGAGTAGCAGGACTTATTTATGATGAAAGAAAGCCATTAATTATAGCAATAAATAAGTGGGATTTAATAGAAAAAGATAATATGACTGTAAAAAGATTTACAGAGTTAGTACAGTCAGAGCTTCCTTTTTTAAGCTATGCTCCAGTAATAACAATGTCAGCACTAACTGGACAAAGAGTAGTACCTATCTTAGATCAAATAATAGATATAAATGTAGAATATCATAAAAAAATCGGTACGGGAGTTCTAAATCAAGTCTTAGGAGAAATGATAGCTATGAATCCTGTTCCAACAAGAAAAGGAAGAGCTGTAAAAATAAATTATGTAACTCAAATTGGTGTTGCTCCTCCAAGATTTGTATTTTTCTCAAATGATCCAGAACTAATTCATTTTTCTTATAAAAGATATATAGAAAATAAATTTAGAGAGTATTTTGGATTTGAAGGATCTCCAATAGATTTTATATTCAATAAAAAGAATGAAAGGAACTTCTAAATGCAAATTGATAAAATAAAAGATAAACTAATAGTATTCTGTTTATTTTTAACAGCCTTATTCTTATTAATAAAAATAATGCCTCATTTTGTTCCATTTTTAAATGTAGTACTAAGTGCGCTTATTCCATTTATTTTGGCATTTGTTATTACTTATGTATTGGAACCATTTGTGAATTTCTTCGAAAAAAAATTAAATTTGAAAAGAAATATATCATTTTTATTGGTATACTTAATTGTCTTGCTATTATTTATATTAATGATTTTATCAATAGTTCCAGAAGTAATAAAACAATTTAACAGTATGATTAATTTTATCATTAATAATCAAGGTGAAATACAAACGATTTTATCAAAATATGTAAACCATTATAAACTAAATATGGGAGAACTTATAAATAAAATTAAGATATGGCTAATCGAATATATGTTTAATTTGCTGAACTCTGGAATTTCACTAATAAAGGCTAGTTTTAGTATAATCTTTATGACACCAATATTCTTATTTTTGTTGATGAAGGATTATAGTAAAATAAAAAAGAAGATAAAAAAGAAAATATTTGTATCTGATAAAAAAGATCTTTTGATTATAATGAGAAATATAGATGTGGTTTTAGGAAAATATGTAAAAGGTAAATTAATAGATTGTTTTGTGGTAGGAGTGTTAGTCTATATTATTTTTTTAATATTGGGATTAAAGTTCGCACTTTTATTTTCTGTTATAATTGCAATTACCAATTTAGTTCCATATGTAGGGCCAATAATTGGTGGTGTACCAGCATGTTTGTTTGCATTATTACAATCATTTCCTGTTTTTGTGGGAGTGTTATTAACTATTGTATTTATTCAAACTTTAGAGTCAATATTTTTAGTGCCGTATATTACAAGTAAAACAGTGGATATCCATGAAATAACTACTTTATTAGCTCTTCTTATAGGTGGAAGCCTTTTTGGAATTATAGGTGCGTTAATTGCTATTCCAGTTTATCTTATAATAAAAGTGGTATATGAACATTATAAATATAAAAAAGTAGAGGTATAAAATGAAGAGATATGAAAAGCTGAAAGAAGTTCTTATAATAATAGTTTTGATCTTATTAGCATGTTACTTATTTTTTCAAAATTATCAATACATACAAAAACCTGTAAATATAGTAATAGGAGCCTTAGTACCTTTTATTTCATCTTTTATAATAGTTTATTGTTTAATGCCATTTATTGATTTTTTATCTAAGAAATTCAAGATTAATAAGAAGCTGGCTATTTTAATTGTATTAACTATATTTCTATTATTCTTATTGTACATAATATTATCAATAGTTCCACTTGTTATTAGACAGTTTAATGGTTTAATAAGATATTTTGTGAATAATCAAGAGATAATACAAAAGAAAATAAGTGAGTTTTTAGATGGAACAAATATAGATTTAAAGACATCTGTTAATAAAATAAGAGAGTATTTAATGACTAATTCTATGGATTTAATAAATTCAAGTATAGCATTATTTTCTGGATTATTTAGCTTTATTTTTATGACTCCTATATTTACAGTTATGCTTATATTTAATTATGATAATATGGAAGTTGGACTTAGAAAATTATTGATTAGAAATAATAAGAAAAAAGTTCTTCCTTTATTGAAACAGATAGATGAATCAGTGGGGAAATATATTAAAGTTACATTTTTAGACTGTTTTATAATAGGGACGCTATCAGGATTTGTATTATATTTCTTAAAAGTAGATTATGTTCAATTATTTGCGATAATAATAGGTGTGGGTAATTTAATACCATTTATAGGGCCTTTTATAAGCATAATTCCAGTTTTGATATATGCTGCGACGAAGTCTATGAATTTATTTATAAGTATATTGGTTTTAATAACAATACTACAAGGAATAGAAGCTAACATTGTGAAACCATGGTTAACTAGTAAATCTGTTAATATTCATCCTATTACAACATTACTTGTGATTTTAATAGGTGGAGCGTTATTTGGAATAATAGGTGCTTTTATTGCAATACCAGTTTATATAATAATAAAATTAGTTTTTCAATTTTATATTTTGAAAAATAAAAATGAAAAATGAAAAAAAACTATAGTTTAGAATATAAATTCTTGACAAAAATAAAAAAAAGATATATAGTTGTAGATGCAGGTTTGTGAAGGAAGTGAGAAAGAATGAGTAAGTGTAAGAAAGAGTCAAAATTTGATGACTGCCTCTATTTTACAATTTCTAGGTTATTTAGAACAGCAAATAAGTATGCGGAGGACGCATTCTCTGATTTGGACATTTGTCCAACGCACGGATATTTGATGATTCTTTTAGACGAACAAAGAGATGGATTATCTGTAAGTGAAATAGCAGATAAGTTAGCAATAGCACCATCAACAGTTACTAGATTTGTTGATAAATTAACAGAAAAAGGATTAGTAGAGCGAGAAAAAGATGGTAAAAAATCATATACTAAAATTACAAAAAAAGGAATAGCAGAAATGGATACGGTTTTTCAGGCATGGCAAAGAATTAATGACAAGTTTATCAAAAAAATCAGCAATTTACCATATATCAAGAGTATTTCTAAAGATATGGGTCAATTGGCAGACTACTTAGAAGAAGGCGAAAAATTTGAGATAGATTTTAATATTTAAGTTTATCATCAATAAAAAGTGTTCTAAATTCATATTGAGTTTAGGGCGCTTTTTTTGTTTGATAAAAATTTTAATGACTGATCTAAAATTTGAAATAAAGTTATTTAATTCTAAAAATTTATTATATTATGTTTATGTAACATGTTTGTAACATGTATATTTACTGTTAATTAGTAATTAAATAAATTACAGTAAAGTTAGTTGACTTAACGGTCATATTGTACTACAATAAAAAGAAAATATAAAAAAGTTACATATACATTGTAAATTAAAGACCAACTATAAAAAGTCAAGAAAAAATTGAACAAAAAAACTAAACAACTACAAAAAGAGCTCGTAAAAGAGCTGAAAAAATTACTGTTTTCTGTATGGTTGATTAGATTTCAAAATAGCATAT
>JAGOZX010000133.1 GCA_018058425.1 Sebaldella sp. | reverse complement strand
TGGTCATGATTACTCCAAAATAAGGCATTCCATCCATTTCCTTCATACATACCTTTTTGCCATTTTGATAATATTTTTTTTAGCTTAATAAAATCAAAAGGTGCTTTTGTCCATTTTTCTCCATTAGTGTAATCTACTTTTAAGTGATGAAATGAAAATACCATTGACAGCTCTTTTTCTTCTGGATTAGAATATCTTATACAATTCTCTAAACTAGTAGATGACATTTCACCTACAGTTAGTAATTTTGAATCATAAAAAGCTTCTTCATTCATTTCTTTAAGATATTCATGTACTTTTGGACCATCTGTATAATATTTTCTTCCATCTGGTAACATGTCATCTTCATTACCATCATCATCTAAAAACCTTTGATCTTTAGAAATAAGATTTACTACATCTAAACGAAAACCATCCACACCTTTTTTAAGCCACCAGTTAATCATCTTATAAATTTCTTTTCTTAAATTTTCATTCTCCCAATTCAGATCAGCCTGTGACTTATCAAATAAATGTAAATAATACTGCTTTCTTTCTTCACAATATTCCCAAGCTGTTCCTCCAAATTTTGACAGCCAGTTATTAGGCTCTTTTCCATTTACAGGATCCTTCCAAATATAAAAATCTTCATATCCACTTTCTTTACTTCTAGATTTCTTAAACCATTCATGCTCTATTGAAGTATGATTTACCACTATATCCATTATTAGCTTCATATTTCTTTTATGTACTTCATCTAATAGTTTATGAAACTCTTCCATAGTTCCATAGAGCTCAGATATATTATAATAGTCACTTATGTCATATCCATTATCCTTTTGTGGTGAGCTGTAAATAGGAGTCAGCCATATTACATCTACACCTAATTCTTTTAAATAATCTAATTTCTCAATTATTCCATTAATATCTCCAATACCGTCATTATTAGTATCATAAAAACTCTTTGGATATATTTGATATACCACAGAACTGTGCCACCATTGTCTTTTCAATTGTTTCCCTCCATTTTAGCTGTAATTATTTTAAATTTTTATTTCTCTTCTCATAAAAGCCTTTAAATATAAATGTTAAAAAGAACGAACCAAATAAAGCAACTATCATTGCAATTCCATATACTAACCAATACTGAGGATAGATTGCAATAATTGCTGGTAACCCACCTATTCCTACCGAACTAGCTAATGTTCCTCCAGCGGTACATATTAATGCAGCTATTCCTGATGCTGTAATTGCTGCAAAAAATGGATATACATATTTTAAATTTGCTCCAAACATTGCTGGTTCTGTTACTCCAAGCCAAGCTGAAATTGTAGCTGATGCTGATAATGATTTTTGCTTTTCATCCTTTTTATAAATCAAATAAGTTGCTGCTACTGCACCTGATTGAGCAATATTACTTAAAGCTATCATTGGCCAAATCATTGTTCCATGTAACTGTGGATCGGCTATTAATTGAAAATCTACTGCTAAAAATGTATGATGTAACCCTGTAATAACTAAAGGTGCATACATTACTCCAAAAATAAATCCACCAATATAGTTCAATCCTGGTTTTAACATTAAGAATTTAAAAATTTCTGCTATGAAATTCCCCAATTCTCTTGCCACTGGTCCAAGTATAGTAACTGTTAATATTCCTGTTATCATTAATGTTACAAATGGAACTATAACCAATTTTAGTACTTCTGGTACTCTTTTATTAAGCCATTTTTCTATATAACATAATGTAATTCCAGAAAATATAGCTGGTAAAACCTGTGCCTGATACCCTACTTTAGCTATATTAAGTCCTAAAATATGCCATATAAAGCCACCATCTTGTAAAGCCGTATTTAATTTAGCTGGATCTGTTGCCAAACTTCCATATTCATATGCATTCATAAAAAATCCTGGTGAAACTAACATTATTCCTAAGACTACTCCTAATACAGGAGTTCCACCAAATTTCCTTACAGTGGACCATGCTACCAGTGCAGGTAAGAACGCAAATATTGCATTTCCAAACCACCATAAAAAATCATATAAAGTTGCTGCCCAAGTGTGAAGTTCAGTTAGAGTTTGTGAACCATTTCCAAATACTTTCATATCACCAAGTATATTTCTAAATCCAAGTATTAATCCACCTGCTATAATAGCAGGAAGCAAAGGTACAAATATCTCTGCCAAATGTGCAATCATTCTTTGTATTAATGACTGCTTTTTTAAAGCCTCTTTTTTCACTTCATCCTTACTTGATTCTTCTAAATTATTTTCCTTAATAAATGATTTATAAAAGTCTACTACATCATTTCCAATAATTACCTGAAACTGCCCAGCATTGGTAAATGTTCCTTTTACACTGTCTAACTTAGATATTTCACCAATATCTGCTTTCTTATCATCTACTAAAACAAACCTAAGTCTTGTGGCACAATGTGTAACATTTATTATATTTTCCTTTCCACCAATAAGCCCAAATAATTTTATTGTTTCATTTTTATAATCTTTCATTTTGCCTCCTTTAAAAATAATTTCACGTTTTTGGGAACGTTCTCATTTTTTTATATTAATAAAATGTACCCCAATTTTTATAAATTGTCAAGTACATTCTCTAAAATTAATTCTGAATTATAAGTATAATTCTTAGTTTTATCGCTTTTTTGATCCACTAAAATCTCCACTGCTTTTTTTCCTGACTCTTCATAAGAAAAATTTATACTTATATGTTCAGGATCCAAAAACCTTACAAGCTTATCATTTCCAATTCCAGTTACAATTACTTTTTTATTGTTTTTTTGTCTTAAATATTCTTTTACTCCCAATGCTAAATTGTCTGTCCCACATACAATAGAATCAATGTCATTTTTCATTGCTTCTTCTCCCAAACTAAATCCAGACTTATATTCAAAATTTCCAAAATAACTTATATTTTTCATTTTTTTATCTTTAGAAAATTCTTCATATGCTCTATATCTTTTTTCACCAGTTGTTGGATCATTTCTATCAATACCTATATATGCAATTTTTCTCTTCCCGTTTTTCCATAAATAATCTAAGATTTTTGTTACTGCACCATAATCATCATATACGATACTATTAAAACCTTCTACTTCTTGCCCAATCATGACAACAGATTTTTTTATTTTTTTTAAAAAATTATAATTTTCATTTGGAAGAGCAAATATTATAAGTCCATCAATTCCTCGTTTTAAAAGATCTTCTATATAATGCTTTGTTTTTTCTATAGAAAATCTATTCTCTAATATCAAGTAATCATAATTATTTTCATATAATTTTTTTATTATTCCTCTTACAGCTTGGTTTTCTGAATTTGACTCTAATCTAGTCATCAAAACTCCATAAGCATTAATTTTTATACCACGTAATTCTCTCGCACTTTTTGAAGGTGTATAATCGTACTCTTCTATTATTTTTAAAATTTTTAATTTTGTTTCTTCTTTTACACCTGGTTCATTATTTATAACTCTAGAAATTGTTGATTTACTTACTTTTGCTAATTTAGCTATATCTAATATAGTGTGTTTTTTCATATATTTACCTCTTATTTTGGCCTTAAATTATCAAACAAAATTATATTATATCTATATTATCTGAATTCTAAATTTTCTCATTATAAAACTTTATATTTTTGAGATTCTAATAGACAATCTAATAAGACAATCGCTGCTGCACATTCCACTACAACCATAGCTCTAGGAACGATGACAGGATCATGTCTCCCCACTACTTCTAAAGTAGTATTTTCCATAGAAACTATATCCACTGTTTTTTGTTCCTTACTAATTGAAGCTGGGGGTTTTATTGCTACTTTGAAGTTTAAAGGCATTCCATTTGTTATTCCTCCAATAATACCACCATTATTATTTGTATAAGTTTTTATATTATTATCCTCATCATAGAACATTTCATCATTTGCTTCTGAACCAAGCATTTCTGCTATTGAAAATCCAGCTCCAAATTCAAGTCCTTTTACTGCTGGTATTGAATACATCATAGAGGCTAATTCACTTTCTATAGAATTAAAGAATGGATCACCAATACCAGAAGGCAGTCCTATTACCGAAACTTCTATTACTCCACCAACCGAATCTCCATCATTTTTTATACTTAATATTTTATTTTCTATAGGTTTTCTAATTTCTTGATTTAGAAAAGGTAAAAATTCTTTTCTTAGAGCTTCAAAAGTTTCTTTAGTTCTGTCTGCATCTAAAAAATCTCTATCTTTTATATCAAATATACTTTTTATATGTGCTCCAATAAAAATACCTTTTTCTTTTAAAATTAATTTTGCTATTGCTCCTGCAAAAACAATTGATGCTGTTATTCTCCCTGAAAAGTGTCCACTGCCTCTAATATCGCTATGTCCCTCGTACCTTACCAGCCCACTATAGTCAGCATGTCCGGGTCTCATCTTTTTAGCTAATTCAGAATAATCCTTTGATCTTTGATCCATATTTCTAACTATCATACAAAGTGGCGTTCCTGTAGTTTTCCCATTCACATATCCGCTTAATATCTCAAATTCATCTTTTTCCAGCCTTGGAGTGGAAAATTCAGATTTTCCCGGTGCTCTTCTCTGCATCTCTTCTGTTATAAACTCTAGATCTAACTCAGTTCCAGCAGGTATTCCATCAATATTTGCACCTAATGCAACACCATGAGATTCTCCGAAAATTGATATTCTGTAATTTTTTCCCCAATTTGCACTCATTTAATGCCTCCTAATTTCTTACTAAATTAATTTATTTTCCTCGATTTTATCTCTTTTAGTAAAATATAACATATTTCCTTCTACTAATTTTTTAGGCTGAGGATAGAATATATTACCATTACCTCTTGCTTCCTGATAAACAAAATAGCTTGGATGATTATATTTTAAATAATTTTCTTTATTTATATATTGCTCTTCTTCTAAAGCTGCCTCTACTATATCTTGTAGAGTTACAATTCCTTTAGTTTCCTTACATACTAAAGAATTTTTAGTTTCATTTGATTTCTCCAAACCAAAATGTTCCTGTAAAAACTTTTTATTTATACTTCCCTTTGTACATGAATTTACATATAAATCAGCCTTATAATCTTTTATTCTACTCATAAAATCTTTTTTACATTCTCTCATCCAATTTGCTACAAATAGTAAGTCTCGATAGTTATCTGTTTTTTGCCCCAATGAACATTGGTATTGGATAGAATTTACAATGAGAAATAAAAAGATTTCACCTTCATTAATTCTATTTGAAAAAAAGTTATTTAAAGGACCTTCTACCATTTTTTTTAAATACTTTTTTGTACTAGGATTATTTAATGGTCTAGCTTTATATCTCCCTTTTGGATATAATTCTATATCTATTTTAAATTCATATATATGTGGGCTCTCTATAATAAAAGATATTACACCATCATAGTTTCTTTCATTTGAAAACTCCTTATAT
>JAGOZX010000068.1 GCA_018058425.1 Sebaldella sp. | reverse complement strand
AGAAGTATTATTAGAATTAAATACAAGACCAAGAAAGTGCTTAAATTACAATACACCACTAGAAATACTACAATCATATTTATAGTTTGTTTATTAAAGTGGTGCACTTAATTTGACAATTCAAGTTATATAAAAATGAAAAAGAAGAATATAAAAAAACCTTAGACGAAATGGATAATATGATGAGAAAAAAAAGAATAAGGTCTTTAGGTATAGTAACAGGAAAAAAGAAATAAATTTGTGTAAATCATAGTAATTAAAAAAGCTATGATTTTCTTTTTTTATTGAATTATATTAATTTATGTATTATTATGAGTTGATCATAGATTTGAAAAAATTAATTTTATTGTTAGAATCAAAAAAATATTGTATTATATTAGTATAATTAAAGGAGGAAATACATTTATGAAGATAAAAGAATATAAAAATGGTGTTTTTTGTTATTCTGAGTTATCCACTGTAGAGTATGAAAATTCTAAAGAATTTTATAAAAATATTTTTGACTGGAATATAAAAGAAAATAATGAATTTTTAGAATATACTGTTTTTTGTAAAAATGATAATATTCTTTTGGGAATGTATGATTCTGATGATGAGCAACTAGAAATAGACTTTTCTAATACTTGGACTCCTTTTATTTCGGTGACTGATATAGAAAAGACTATAGAAAGAGTAGTGAAAAATGGTGGAGAGTGTTTACAGGAAAGTTTTGAAGCTGATAATTATGGAAAGGCTGCAATAATTAAGGATCCGACAGGGGCTTTAATTTCATTATGGCAGGCAAATGAATATATAGGTTCAGAATTACAAAGAGAAGAAAATACAATGTCTTGGTGTGAGCTATATACTACAGATATAAAAACAGCTTCGGAATTTTATAAAAAAGTTTTTTTATGGAAGGCTGAACCGTTTAAAATAGAGAATGAATTATATATGAATTTTAAAAAAGGCAGCAGCTATGTAGCTGGTATGAGAGAAATAGAAAAGGAAATTGGAATAAAAAAATCAATTTGGGTAATGTATATTGAGGTAGAAAATTGTAAAAAAATATATAAGAAGGCATTGAAGTTAGGGGCGAAAAAGGTGCAGGATCCTATGGTAAATAAAGAGAATTTGGGTTTTGTAGAGACTGCAATTTTAAGAGATATAAGTGGTGCGATTTTTGCAATTGGACAGAAATTATATTAAGATTGAAGAAAAGATTTAAGGTGAAAAAATTTTGAAAAATAAAGTTGTAAGTTTATTGGTCTTACATTAAGGAGAGAATAATGTCTAAAGTAGCAGTTTATAAAAAAATTTGTTTGTTATTACCAGAATCAGAAGAAACATATCCCTTTGGTTTTGACACCTGTGTAATAAAAGTAAGTAATAAAATATTTGCAATTTTATATGATGGCAATATATCTTTAAAATGTAATCCAGACTTAGCTTTAAACTATAGGCAAATGTATGAAGGAGTTAAAGAAGGGTATCATTTAAATAAGAAACATTGGAATACTGTGGAACTTAATTCAGATGTTAAGAGAAAAGCAATAATAGAAATGATAATACATTCATATGAATGTATAGTTAGAAAGCTGCCCAAAAACAGCAGAGAAATTTTACTTTATAAACTTGAAGATCAGAGAGAACTGATAAAATAATTTTGATACAGCTTAATATGGTAAAAAAACCTAATATTATGTTATAATTAAAACTAAAATATAACTCCTTTTATACCAGAATACTGATATAGAAGGTTTTTTATTTATATAATATTTCTTATTAAAGTGTTGTCCTATTTATTTTTATTAGAAAATATGATAAAGTAATGGAAAGAAGATCATTTAATTTTTTATTAAATAATATAGAATTCAAAGTATTGTACTTTAGAAGAAGAAGGATGGCATAAAAATGAAAAAATACCTTGCAATTGCAAAAGATATTCGTGAAAAAATTTATAATAAAGTATATAGCCAGGGAATGAAACTTCCATATGAATATGAATTATGTGAAGAATATAAATGTAATAAACAAACTATGAAAAAGTCTCTTGAAATATTAGTTAGTGAAGGACTAATTATTCGTAGAAGAGGAGCAGGAACTTTTGTAAAAGATGTTATTTCAGATGGAGATACCCCTGAGCTTACTTATGGGCATTATATAAAAGGATTTACAAGGCATTTTAGTTCATTAGGAGAAATAAAGACTAAAGTACTTGATTTCAAAGTAGTACAAGCGGATGAAGAAGTTTCTAGTAAATTGAAAATAAAGAAAAATGATTTTGTATATTCTATAGAACGTGTAAGATTTGTAAATAAGGTTCCCCATGTAATAGAACTTATGTATATGCCTATATCTGTGGTAACTAATCTTAGGATTGAGGATATTGAGGGTTCGATTTATCGTTATATTGAAGAAGAGCTACAAAAAAAAATACATGGGAGTAACCAGTTAATTAAGGCCTATCCTTCCACAAAACATGATCAAGAGCATCTTTTATTAAAAGAAACTGAACCAATAGTAGAAGTAGAAAAAATAGCTTTTCTAACTTCAGGAATTCCTTTTGAATTTTCAAAGCTGAGATTTCATTATAAGCATTTTAGTTTTCATGCAGTAGTAAATAAAGTATAAGAAAATTTAGTAAATTATAAGTTTCTCTGAAAGTCCATAAAATCAATGTTCTAAAAGATTTTTAGATTCTTAGGGAAATTATTTTTCACTCTTTTTTATAAAAGTATGGTATCTTTAAAAATAAAGTATTGTATTTAATTTTAAATCGTGATAATATGAATTTAAAATGTTCATAGGAGGAAAGAAATGACAAAAAAAATATTATTTCCAAAGGATTTTTGGTGGGGAGCAGCAACAAGTGCGACTCAGTCAGAAGGGAGAGAGCCAGATGATGGAAAAGGTGAGAGTATCTGGGATTATTCATCTGTAGAATATAATAACAGATTCTATAATGGAATCACTTCAAGTGTAACTTCTACTTTCTATAAAAATTATAAAAGCGACATAAAACTCATAAAAGACATACATTTAAATTCATTTCGTACTTCAATATCATGGTCAAGACTAATACCTGATGGTAATGGTAAGATAAATCCTAAAGCAGTAGAATTTTATAATAACGTAATAGACGAACTAATAAATCAAGGAATAGAACCATTTGTTAACTTATATCACTTTGATATGCCTTTAGAAATGCAAAAAATAGGCGGATTTGAAAATAGATCTGTTGTAGATGCTTATGTTAACTATGCTAAAACTTGTTTTGAACTTTTTGGTGATAGGGTAAAATATTGGTTTACATCAAATGAACCTATGATTCCAGCAGAAGCAGGTTATTTACATGATAGACATTATCCTTATGTAGTAGATTTTAAGAGAGCAGCAACAGTTTTACATAATATTATAATAGGACATTGTAAAGTGGTAGAAGTATATAAAAGCATGAACTTAGATGGAAAAATAGGAATAATAATGGATGTTATTCCAGTATATCCTCGTAGTGAAAATCCAGCAGATTTAAAAGCAGGAGAAATGGCGGATTTATTTTATACAAGAAGTATAAATGAACCTATTTTATTAGGTAAGTATCCAGAAGAGCTAATAGAGATTTTAAAAGAGTATGACCAGCTTCCACAAATAGAAGAGGGAGACTTAGAACTTATAGCTAAGACTAAAATTGATTTATTAGGGATAAATTATTATAGACCTCGAAGGGTAATGGCTAAAGAGAACGAAGTTAATAAAAATGGTATATTTATGCCTGAATGGTTTTTTGATACATATGAAATGCCTGGAAGAAGAATGAATAAGTCACGTGGAATAGAGATATATCCTAAAGCAATATATGACATAGCCATGATTATAAAAGAAAAATATAATAATATCCCTTGGTTTGTATCAGAAAATGGTATTGGAATAGAGGGAGAAGAAAAATTTATAGAAGATGGAATGGTTCAAGATGATTATAGAATAGAATTTTTAAAAGAACATTTAGAATATTTACACAAGGGAATGGAAGATGGAAGTAATTGTCTTGGATTTCATATGTGGACTTTTATAGATTGTTGGTCATGGATAAATGCTTATAAAAATAGATATGGTTTTTACCGTCTAGACTTAGAAACTCAAGAACGTACAGTGAAGAAATCAGGGCTTTGGTTTAAAGAACTTATAGATAATAATGGATTTTAGAAAATAGAAATTTTAATAAAAGAAAGGAAGTTTATATGGAGAAATATTTGGAAAGTTTTGCAGAAAAAGTTATGCCTATAGCAAATGCTATTGGGAGTCAAAGACACATGCAGGCAGTGAGAAATGGACTAATTTCCATTTTACCATTAACAATAGTTGGATCATTCTTTGTTATTCTCTTAAACATACCAATAAATGGTTATGCTGAGATGATAGCTCCTTATAAAGATGCTCTTGACATACCGTTTCGTTTTACAGTGGGGATTATGTCTTTATATAGTGCATTTACTATAGGTTCATTTTTAGGGAAAAGCTATAAGCTGGATGATGTAACTAGTGGATTTTTAGCAATGCTGGCGACAATATTAATGATAGTACCTGTAAATATTAAAGAGGGAGTTACAACAGCGGGAGAAGCAGTAAAAGGACGTTATATTCCCATAGCTCCTCTTAGTTCTCAAGGTTTATTTGGAGCTATAGTAGCATCATTAATAGCAATAGAGATTTATCGTTTTATTAAACAAAAGAAGATAGAAATAAAAATGCCAGATGGAGTGCCTCCAGTGGTAGCAAGTTCTTTTGCAGCGTTATTTCCAACATTAGTTATAATTATATTATTTTGGATACCTCGTCATTTTTTTGGATTTGATTTAAATGGAATAATAACATTTGCAATTTCTCCATTAAAGATTTTTCTAACAGGGAATAATCTAATAGGTGGAATTTTAACACAGTTTTTCATTTGTTTATTTTGGGTTTTTGGTATACATGGGCATGCAGTTTTAGGGCCTATAATCAGACCATTTTGGGATCAGGCAATTATTCAAAATATGGAGTTATTTCAAGCAGGAACTAGTGCTTTTCAACTACCAAATATTTTTACAGAACAGTTTTTTCAATGGTATGCTCAGATGGGTGGAACTGGTGCTACTTTAGCATTAGTAATATTATTTATGACATCAAAATCGCAATATTTAAAGCAATTAGGAAAGTTATCATTTTTACCAGGGATATTTAATATAAATGAACCAATGATTTTTGGGGCTCCAATAGTTATGAATCCTTTACTAGCGGTACCATTTATGCTGGTTCCTGTGGTAAATACAATAATTGTATATATTTTTACTGTATTAAATATAATACCTAAAATGATGGTAAAACCTCCATTTACAGTTCCAGCACCATTAGGAGCTTTGATTACAACTAACTGGAATTGGATGGCTTGTGTATTGGTATTTGTTTGCTTTTTTGTATCTCTAGCTATTTATTACCCATTTTTCAAATTATTTGAAAAAAGAACTTTGGAAAATGAAAAGGCTCAGATAGCTGAGGAAGCAGCAAAACAATAAAAAAATAGATAGGTGGTAAAGAATGAATAATTTAGTGGTTATAATTTTATCAGTAGTGACAATTGTATTAGCTCAATTACTGTTTAGGAATAATGTATGGATAGTGAAATCAAGTGTTTTAAAATTAATAGGTTTTGGCATTATTGGTATACTTACTAGTATTTTTATTTGTGCTTTACTTGGAAATAAATTTTATGAATTGATTATTATTACAACTGTTTGTTTTGGGAGTATTGTACAAATTAATTATTCACATAGAGTTAGAAGATATAATGAGAGTGGAAGATAGTAAATCGTTATATATGAAGAAAAAGAGTGGACTATTTTAAAAGTATTTTTTAAGATAGTCTTTTTTCTTAGGGAAACTATAAAAATATAATTCATTTTAGAGCGATTTAAGTTATAGATTGTCACGTCGTTTCACTCCTCACAATGACAGAATGTAGGGCTTAGTTTTTAAGTGTTTATATTATAAAGTTCCAAATCCCCAAACCCTAAAATCCCCAAAATTAAGTCTCATAAAAAATAATCATTAACAAAATATACTGGTGGTATAAGAAAATATTATTTTACATTTATTGTTAAATGGTTTATAATTATAAAAAATAATAGATAGAGGCGCAGATGCTAAAATTAAACTTATGGAGATAGTCAGTCATAGATATAAGTTGAAAGGAGTATTTGCCGAAGCTGGGAGAATCGACAATTCTACAGTTGGGTTTATGGAGAATATCCATAAAACTGTCATTACTATAATAGTAATGTTGAGCTATCAGAATATAAATACAAGTAAATTTAAATAGTATTTTATTCTGCTGGTAGACTCGCTATCAGCATTTTTATTTTATATTGAATTTTTGAAGGGAGAAAAGAATGAAATTATTTGGTACAGCTAAAGTCAACAATAACGGAAATCTAGAAATTGGAGGAGTAGATACACTTGATCTAGTAAAACAGTTTGGAACTCCTTTATATGTTATGGATCAAGAATTAATAGAGACTACAATCGATACTATGAAAAAAGCATTTGTATCAGAAAGATTTAATACTCAAATAGCTTATGCAGGAAAAGCATTCTTAACAACTGGAATGGTAAATTTAGTAAATAAAAAAGGCTTAGACTTAGATGTGGTATCAGCTGGAGAGTTATATACAGCACATAAAGCAGGATTTCCTATGGAAAGAGTTCATATGCATGGAAATAATAAAACTCTTGAAGAGCTGAATATGGCAATAGATTTAGGTATAAAAGAAATAGTTATAGATAATGAAGATGAAATAAGTAAAATAGAAAAAATTTGTAAAGAAAAAGAAAAAAAACAAGCTGTCCTATTAAGAATAGATCCAGGTATAGAAGCACATACACATGAATATATAAAAACTTCTGGACTAACTTCAAAATTTGGTATATCATTATTTCAAGAAAATTTATTTGATATAGTTAAAAGATTAGATGAAAGTGAGTATCTAGAATTTAAAGGATTTCATACACATATTGGTTCGCAAATATTTCAGTCTGCCTTTTTCATATTTGCTTTAGATGAGATATTTAAATATCTGAGCAAGCTAAAAGAGGAACTAGGAATAAGTGTAGAAACAGTAAATATGGGTGGTGGATTTGGAGTATACTATGCTGAAGGAGACCAGCCAGCAAAACTTGATGAACTTTTAAGCGAAGTAATTACATATACAGAAGCTATGGAAATAAAGTATAGAATAGGGTTTAAAAATCTGTATATAGAACCAGGTAGAAGTATAGTTGCAAATGCTGGTACAACGTTGTATACTGTAGGAGGAATCAAGGAAACAGTAGGTGGAAAAACCTATGTTTTTGTAGATGGAGGAATGGCTGATAATATAAGACCTGCACTTTATCAGGCTAAGTATGAAGCAGGAGTAGTTAACAAATTAGAAGAAGAAGAAAATAATGAAATTACTTTAGCAGGAAAATTCTGTGAATCTGGTGATGTATTAATAGGAAATACAAAATTACAAAAAACTGATATTGGAGATATAATAGCAATGCCTACCACAGGAGCTTATTGTTATTCTATGTCTAGTAATTATAATAGATTTGCTAAACCGGGGCTTGTATTTGTAAAAGATGGAAAAGCTAAGTTAGCAGTAAAAAGAGAAACTTTAGATGATGTAATAAGAAATGACGTATTATTTGACTTATAATTAGAAATGGAGGGAAATTTTTGATAATAGTACATAAATATGGTGGAAGTTCAGTGGCGACAACTGAAAAAATCTTAGATATAGCTAGACATCTGGGAAAAGTCAAAGATGACAAAAATGATGTGGTAGTGGTGGTATCTGCTATGGGGAAAAGAACAGATGCATTAATTGGGCTGGCTATGGAAATAACAAATGATCCAGATAAAAGGGAATTAGACAGACTTATGTCTACAGGAGAGCAGACAACAATAGCGCTTTTAGCAATGGCATTAAAAAGTTTAGGGTATGATGCGATATCATTAACAGGTGTTCAGGCAGGAATCAAAACTTCTGGTCATCATACTAAAAATGTTATTGATTCAATTGATACACAAAGAATAAATAGTTTCTTACAAGAAGGAAAGATAGTTATAGTTGCTGGATTTCAAGGTGTAAATGAAAAAGGAGATGTTACTACACTTGGTCGTGGAGGGTCAGATACATCGGCTGTGGCTTTAGCAGCAGCATTAGAAGGGAAATGTGAGATTTATACTGATGTAGATGGTATATATTCAATAGATCCAAGAGTATACTGTGATGCTAAAAAGCTTTCGTTAATTTCATATGATGAAATGATGGAGCTGGCATTTTTAGGCGCTGGTGTAATGGAACCACGTGCAGTAGAATTAGGGAAAAAATATGGAGTACAAATATATGTAGGGAAATCTTTAGGAGAAAAAAATGGCACTATAATTTGTTCAGAGGAGAAGTGTATGGAAAAAAAATTAATTACAGGAATTTCTATAAATGAAAATACTGCAATGATAAGTATAGAAAATATACCAACATATGCAAGCAATGTTTATACAATATTTAAGTCAGCAGAAAGACATGGCGTAAATATAGATATGATAAGTCAAAATGATGTTACAGCTGCTAATGGAAGTATGGCATTTACATGTCCAAAGACAGATAAAACAGCATTAGATAAAACTATAGAGGAAATAAAAAATGCTTTTCCAAATATAAATGTAGATATAAATACAAATGTAGTAAAGATGTCATTAGTGGGAATTGGAATGATAAGCAATATTGGAATAGCATCAAGAGTATTTAAGGTATTCGCTGAAAATAATATAAGTTTTCATCAAGTGTCAACTTCTGAAATAAGTATATCTTTAATAATAAATAGTGGAGATAAAGAAAAAGTAGCAATTCTTTTATCAAAAGAGTTTGATGTATAAATAATAAGATTTTTTGTTGGGAGGTACTAATGTTAAAATTAAAGTTTGAAAAATATCATGGTTTAGGTAATGACTTTGTAATTTTTGATGAGAAAGAATTAAAAGATAATAACATAGAAGATTATAGTAAATTAGCCTCATCT
Source organism: Sebaldella sp. (assembly GCA_018058425.1). Classification (GTDB taxonomy): domain Bacteria; phylum Fusobacteriota; class Fusobacteriia; order Fusobacteriales; family Leptotrichiaceae; genus Sebaldella. The sequence continues at coordinate 7,689 of JAGOZX010000068.1, read as the reverse complement.
GTTTGTGATAGACACTTTGGAATAGGCGGAGATGGGATAATTATACTTAGGTATGTGGATAATAAACCTTTTATGCTTTACTATAATTCAGATGGAAGCCAAGCCCCTATGTGTGGAAATGGTATAAGATGCTTTGCTTATTATTTGAAAAATAATAATTTAGTAACAGAAGATACCTTTGTCGTAAAAACAGTTCCAGGAGATTTAACAATTGAAACACAGCAAACAAAGGATCAATTTTTAGTAAGAGTCAATATGGGGAAACCTATTTTTGATACACAAGATTACATTAATAGTAATAAAGAAAGATTTATAGAGGAATTTGTAGATATAGATGGAGAAACAAGAATATTATCATATTTATTCACAGGGACAGATCATGTGGTTACTTTTGTACAAAATCTAGATGATGTAGACATAGTTGGCTTAGGGCAAAAAATAGAAAATCATAAGGCTCTATTTCCTAAAAAAACAAATGTTAACTTTACTCAAATAATAGATAAAAATAATATAAATGTGACTACTTGGGAACGTGGTGCTGGATTAACATTAGCTTGTGGAACAGGAGCTGTTGCAGCAGCAGTACTGACAGCTTTTCTGGGAAGAACATCTGAAAAGATAAACGTAAAAGTTCCAGGAGGAACTCTTGTTATAGAGTATCCTGAATTTGGAAAAGAAGCTTTTATGACAGGGCCAAGTGAAAAGGTAGCTGAAGGTTATTATAATTACAGAGGTGAATAATATGAAAAGAAGTATAATAGGATTTTTATTATTTTTGGTAATGGTGATAGGTCTAATGGCAGATACAACTGTGAAAATAGATAAGGTAGATACTCCAGAAAATGTTTTATTATCATTTGAAAGTGCTATTAATAATAAAGATTATTTGAGAGCGTGGAACTATTGGGGAACAGCTCCAAGTAATGATTATACTAAATGGGAAAAGGGTTATAAAGGTACAAAGAGTATAGAGTTGTTTTATAAATTTAGAGATTCAGATGCAGGTGCAGGAAATAGATGGGTAACTTATAATGTAAAAGTTTTTGCAGTTAATACTGATGGTAAAAAACATTTATATGAAGGATATTATACATTACGAAGTACAAGCCCAGATTTATACGACTCTATTGATAAATGGCCGGGCTGGAAAATAGAAAAAGGGCAGTTAAAAAAGATATATTAAATAATTTAAATAGGAGAGATGATATTATGGAATTTAGAGGTTCGTATGTGGCGTTAATAACCCCTTTCACTAAAAATGATGAAGTTGATGAGGAAAAAATAAGAGAATTAGTAGATTTTCACATAAAAAATGGAACAAGTGGAATAGTACCATGTGGTACAACTGGAGAATATCCTACTTTATCATATGAAGAGCATGAAAAAGTAATAAGAGTTGTAATAGAAGAAGCAAAGGGAAGAATACAGGTAATAGCAGGTGCAGGTTCAAATAATACAAAAAGAGCTATAGAATTAACAGAGTATGCAAAGTCATTAGGTGCTGATGCAGCTTTGAGTACATGCCCATATTATAACAAACCATCTCAAAGAGGAATATTTGAGCATTATAAGGCAATTGCCGAAGCCACTAAATTCCCTCTTATGATTTATAATGTACCAAGTAGAACAGGTGTAAATATAGAACCTGAAACAGTATTAAAATTAACAGAATTAAGCGAAGTAGTAGCTATAAAAGAGGCAACTGGAAGTATAGAACAAATGATAAGAATACAGGAATTATGTGGAGATAGAATAGCTATTTTATCTGGAGAAGATCACTTGATATTACCTATGTTGTCAATAGGAGCAAAAGGAGTAGTGTCAGTAGTAGCAAATATTCTTCCACAAGAAATGGCCAATTTAATAAAAGCTTTTGAAGAAAAAGCATATGATAGAGCATTTGATTTACATTCTAATTTATATGATATAAGTAGAAATATGTTTATAGAAGGAAATCCTGTCACAGTAAAGGCTGCTATGAAAATACTAGGACTGGTAGATAATGATGATGTAAGACTTCCATTGGTATCACAAGAAGAAAAAAACAATGAAAAACTAAGAAAGCTATTTAAAGATAAGGGATTAATAAAGTAAGGTTTCTAAAATAATTGTAGAAATAAAATAAATTTGTTTTAAGAAAGGAAATACAATGAAAAAATACAATGTTGCAGTAGTGGGAGCTACTGGATTAGTAGGGCAGACTTTTTTAAAAGTTCTTAAAGAAAGAAATTTTCCAATTAATAAACTATATCTTTATGCTTCAGCAAGATCAGCTGGAAGTAAGGTAGAATATGATGGAAAAGAGTATGAAATAATAGAGCTTAAAGATGAAAATATAAAAGATGATATACAGATAGCATTATTTTCAGCTGGTGGAGGTGCGAGTAAAGAATTTGGTCCAAAATTTGCTTGTAAAAAAGCAGTAGTTGTGGACAATAGCAGTGCATGGAGAATGGATAAAAATGTTCCATTAGTTGTACCAGAGGCTAATCCTGAAAAAATTGATGATCATTTAGGAATAATAGCTAATCCAAATTGCTCAACAATACAAGTTATACCTGTATTAAGAGTTTTAGATGAATTATATGGATTAAAAAGAGTGGTTTATTCTACATACCAAGCCGTGGCTGGTTCAGGACAAAAAGGAATAGATGACTTAGAGGCAAACTTAAGAGGGGAAGACTCAAAGGGATATCCTCATCAAATAGCATTTAATCTAATACCTCACATAGATACTTTTTTAGATAATGGCTATACAAAAGAAGAGATAAAAATGATAGAAGAAACTAGAAAGATTTTAGGAAGACCAGACTTAAGAGTCACTGCAACTTGTGTAAGGGTGCCAGTAAGAATGGGACATGCAGTATCTATAAATGTAGAGTTAGAGAAACCATTTGATTTAAAAGATGTAATAGAAGCATTTAATAAAAAAGAGGGTGTAGTAGTTTCTGATGATGTAAAAAACAATGTCTATCCTATGCCTTTAGATGCTGCTGGAAAAGATGAAGTCTTTGTGGGAAGAATAAGAAGAGACGAATCTTTGGAAAATGGTCTAAATCTTTGGGTAGTTGCTGATAACATAAGAAAAGGAGCTGCTACAAATGCTGTTCAAATAGCAGAAGAATTAATAAAAAGAGGGAAAGTAAAAGATAAGGAGTAAGTAATGTATATTTGAAATGGGTAAGCTAGCAAATCATAGTTTAATTATGGTTTGCTTTTATTTTATCAATAATAATGTTAATGTTATAATAATTTTAAGTAATTTGACCTTTTTTTATATATATAAACTATGATATAATAAGCATATTTTATATGGAGGAATGATTTTACAATGAAGCAAATACTGGAACAACTAATTTTTTTGGAATGTTAACTTTGGTAGATTCAAAAGGAACTCATTATATAAAAAGTAATAATACTAAACCTAAAAATTGGGGTGTACTGGTAAAATATTTGAATGAAATAACAAATAATGCAGTATCACTTTAAAAGTATTTAGAATTAAAAGAATAGATAATAGGTCTTTCTCTTCTTAGAGTCTAGTTTGAATCCAAATTTTAAGACAATAAAAGTGAAGAAAAACTAAGAATTTGAAAAGAGCTGATAAAGAAATTAGCTCTTTTTAAATATAAGAAGATAATTACAATTTATAAGAAAATTTGTTATAATTATAAGTAATGATTTAAATATGAGGTGAATAAAAAGAGAAATAAATATCTAAATTATAAAAGGAGATAAAAATGAAAAAAATATTTTTAATAGTTCTAAGTATATTATTAATAATAAGCTGTGGAGGAAATAATTCAAAAGCAGCTTTTGAAAATTATATGGATATTATGAAAAGTGGAGATCCTGTTAAGATTGATAAATTAAATCAGGAATTAGGCAATGGAGTGGAAAAGATACAAGGAAATAAAAATCTTACTTATGTATTAGAAACATTTAAAAAAGCAAAATATAAAGTAATCGAAGTTAAAGAAGCTGGAGATAGAAGTGAGATAAAGGTGGAACTTAAAACACCAGATTTATTCAGTTATACAAAAGAGGTATTTGAAAATTTAAAGGTATCAATTGGAGCAAATCTAAGTGAAGATGAAGTAAAGAGTCAAATAAATAAGAAGTTTATATATATATTAAGCAAAAAATCTCTAAAATATAATGAAAAAACAGTTACTGTAATAATGAGAAAAAAAGATAAAAAATGGATTTTAGATCAATCAGATGAACAAAATAAAGATTTTGGATCGCTTATGATAGGTGGATTAGATAATTTAAAGTAGTGGAAATATAAAAGTTTTTGATTAAATAGGGTGTCTTCAAATAGAAGGTACCCTATTTTAATTTACCAATGATTCTAAAATAAAATCTGTTTGAGATTTTTATGTCATTTTGAAAAAAAGGAGTGATGTGAGAATTTAGTTCATTAATAAATCAAAAATATATAAACAGGTTTATTACTAAACTTAAGATAAAATGTTTCCATTTTTGCTCATTTTATTTTTAAAATTATATAAATTTACTAATATAAAACCTAAATAAACTAAGATAATTCATGAACGATATATATTTTTTAAATTTTTAGTTTACAAAGATGTATACAAATGATATACTGTAAACTAAAAAGGTGAAAAACATGAATGTTATAGGGGAGAATATAAAGAAGAATAGGCTAAAAAATCAGCTTAGTACTAGAGATTTAGCTAAAATAATAGGGGTTTCCCACACCGCAGTTAATAAATATGAAAAAGGGATTTTATCCCCAAATAAAAAAATGATTAGAAAAATGGCTAGAATATTTAAAGTCAAAACACAAAAGCTAGTAACAGATATTTCTACTCAAATAGATATTAAAGATATTAGGTATAGAGATGATAATAAGATAACCCAAAAAAATAAAGACTTGGCAGAATATTTAACAAAAGAAAAGCTGGAAAAATATTCACAGCTTTTGGAGTATTTTCCAAATGATAGATTTAAATTTTTTGATGTAGAAAAATTTAAAGAGGAGATTTATTCACTAGAAGATGTAGAAAAAATAATGCCTAATGTTAGAAAAAATCTTGGCATTGGAGAATTAGGAATATTTAATTTATTGGAGTTATTGGAAAATAATGGCTTAATAGTTCTCTTCATAGATCCAATGGCAGGCTTTACAGCCCAAGAAGGCTATATAAAAGAAAAATATCTATTTATAACCTTATGTACAGAAAGTACAGGAGATATGGAAAGAGTATCATTATCAAATGAGTTAGCAAGGCTAATACTAGATATAAAGAGTACTGAATTAGAACCAAATAAAATAATTACAAAATTTACAGAAGAACTTTTAATTAGTCGGGAAGTCATATTTAGCGATCTTGGAAAAAAAAGGAAAAAATTATCTTTTTATGAATTAGTTAAATTAAAAGAAAAATATAGATTATCTATTACAGATATAATTTTAAGAGCATTACATTTAAAAATTATAACTGAGAATGAAAAAATAAGATTATTTAATAGTATGAAGAAACATAATATGGAATATGAAGAGATAGTGGAAATAGAAAAAGAAAAATCAACAAAGTTAGAAAGAATAGTTATAGAGGCTGTTTTAGAAAAATATATTGATCATAAAAAAGGTGCTGAATTTCTGAATGTAAATGAAAAAGAGTTTTTAGATATCATTGATGATAAAAAAATTAATCTTTAACAAAATTTAGAAAAATATTTAGGAGGAAAAGAATGGCCAAAAGCAATGTAGATGTACTAGATATGGAGATTGTTAATCCTATAATTGAGATAATTAAAAAATATGACAACTTTGAAAAAGAAGAGAATGCAAGGTATGAAGAATATGAAAAGATAAGAAAATCAGAAAAATCGAAATTAGAAAATCATACTTATAAATTAGGTAAAGTATTGGTCATTTATGCAGTTTTATTTATTGGAGTTTCAGCATTTAAGATGCATGCACTTTATGAAATTGTGGACTTAAAATTAGAACTTAAAGATTTGAATACTAAGATATTTGAATCAGAAAAGCTTATTGACAGTCTAAATTATGTAGATAAATCAGATAGCTATGATATGAGCCTTTCTAAAATAGAGCATGAATCAAAAAAATTAGGGTTTACTGAAGATACAAAAGTCGAGTATATAAAATTTAAGTAATTTATGATTTTTTTTATAAATATAAAAAAAGAAGAAATTTTATATATTTACACATGAATATAGTATTTTTCCAAATAAAAATCAGCCTTTAAAAGCTGATTTTTTTATAATGGTAATATATTTTTCCCTAATTTTTCATTAATAACTATTGCCGAAGCTTCATAAAATGCGAATAAACCACATAGAATACCTTCAAAACCAGCAATTTTATGTATAACTTCACTTCCTGTAAAATTAGCTGCTGATAATAGAATAAATAATATTGTAAGAGAACCAAATACTAATTTCCCAAGTGTATTACCATTTAATGTACCAATAAATAATGCAAAAGTGATTAGTCCCCAAATTCCTAAATAAAATCCCATAGAAATTGGATCAGCACTTGGAAGTTTGAAAACAGTTGGGGCTGCCCAGATAAATACAAGAGATAACCAAAATGCTCCATAAGATGTAAATGCTACCATTCCAAATGTATTACCTTTTTTCCATTCCATAGAACCGGCTATTAGTTGTGCAGCACCACCATAAAAAATTCCCATTCCCATGATCATAACACTTAAAGGATAAAAACCTGCATTATGGATATTTAATAAAATTGTTGTCATAGCAAAACCGAATAACCCAAGTGGAGCAGGATTTGCAGTTTTATCTTTAATAATTCTTTCCATTTGTACTCCTTCTAAATTTTTTAAATTACCTAAAGAGTTTATCATATTAATTGTAGTCTTGTAAACATATTTAAAAATCAATTACTTATTTAACTATTCTATGTAAGCATTTAGCAGATAGATAATAAAATTATATTTTTCTTATACTTTAAAAATTGTATTGACTTTTGATTGAAATATGATAGACTAAAAGTATAGATTGTTTCATATACAAATGTAAAAATTGTGTAAGAATAAAATATGAGTTTACACTGAGAAATATGTATTTTTTAGAAAGTTAAATAAAATCAAATTAGAAAATTTGGAGGGATAAAAAATGGATAAGAAAATGGATATACCTTTATATGATGAAGTAGTAAAAAGCCCAGAATTCACAGATTTAGACCACAAAGATATTGATACTTTTGAACATGCAAGAAAAAATGATTTTGGTTTAGAGCCAGAAGATACACAGGAAAGAATGACTTTAGGAAGTGAAAATTTTGCAGAAAAAAAAGTTAGTTTAGCATCAGAAACTATAATAGATGATGATATACCTCTGTATGACGAGGTAGTGAAAAGCTTGGAGTTTTCAGAATTAAATAATGATAATGAAGCTGATAAGGTTCCTAGAAGGATGGAATTAGGTGCAGAACCAGGAAGAACACAGGAAAAAGTACTTTTTGATGGAAAAAAATAGTAATTTAAAAAATTAGGTGAAAAAGCTGTCATAAAGTTTTTAGGGACAGCTTTTTTATTTTTTAGTTTCTTGAATTATACTATTAAGTGCACCACCCGAAAATAAAAAAACTCATATTTAAGAAAAAACCTAGTATAATAGTGGCTACGACACCAAACTATTGAAAGGAAAGCTTAAATATGAGTTATAAAC
>JAGOZX010000067.1 GCA_018058425.1 Sebaldella sp. | reverse complement strand
TTATTAATAGCTGTATACGTAACTGCGCAGACTGGTAATCCTTACGTATTTACATTCTAGTATAGTTATATTAATAGCAGATAGAATGCTGATAAATTAGTGGCAATACAGACAGAAAATCTAGTATAGTTATATTAATAGCAGATAGCTTCTTTGTCAAGAACAACTGCACCCATAGAACTTTCTAGTATAGTTATATTAATAGCAGATAGCTTTTTATATTCACTGTGAATTTCAAAATTTATATCTTTCTAGTATAGTTATATTAATAGCAGATAGCCGTCATATAAAAAAGCTATATTTTATTATACCTCAAAACCCTGTTTCTGTCGACCTCTTTTTTTCGTCTAATTTTATTCTTCCAAAGTTGACAAATTTTTGTCGACTTATAACCTCAACCCCTTATAAAAAAAGAAATTGTCGACCCCCAGTACTTTTAGCACTATCTGGGGTCGACAGAAATTTCAAAATTATATTCTATTCTTAGTTCTTATAATCCAGAAGTATCAACTTCATCATATTTACGTAAAAATTCACCAAGAGAAGATAAAATTTTCTCTACTCCTCCAGAAAAATCAGATTCTATATTTATACATAATATAGGCTCATGAAGCGAAGATCTAAGCAAGAACCATCCTTTGCCCTCTGCATACTCGCAATTCACTCTGATGCCCTCATAGTTCTCTTCTACTTGTGACCAATTACTCATTTCTTTCGTATAAACGTCTAAATCTTTAATTATTTTATCAGCACTCTCTTTTATAGATTGTGTTTTCATTTTTAATCTTACTTCTTTAGATTCTTTTGGTTCCTTATAATCTGTTAGTAAATCCTCTATATTTTGACCATTTTCATGTAATTTAGCTAATTTTATTAATATTTTGGCAACTAAATACGCACCATCATCTAAAAATCTATTTTCTTTAAATGCAGCATGTCCTGATGTTTCAATTGCTAACTGGCATTCTATGCCTTTCTCATTTAAATCTTTAGCCTTATTAATTACATTTTTATAGCCTCTTTGGAATCTAAAATGCTTCCCGCCTAATTTTGTTATAAACTCACTTAGTTCTGTAGAAGTTATTGAATCTGTAACAATCGTACTTCCTGGGGATTGTTCCAATACAATAGCCGATGATAAAGCTATAAGTCTATTTCTATTTATCTCTTCACCATTTTTATCCACACATGATGATCTATCCACATCAGTATCAAATATAATTCCTAAATCAGCTTTATTATCTATAACAGCCTTTTTTAAATAACCAATTGCTTTCTCATCTTCAGGATTTGGAATATGGTTTGGAAAGTTCCCATCTGGCTCTAAAAATGCACTTCCCTCTGTGTTAGCCCCTAATGGTTCTAAAACTTCCTTAGCAAAGAATCCACCAGAACCATTTCCAGCGTCCACTATTATATGTAATCCTTCTAAAGGCATCATATAATTACTTTTAGAATCCACTTCTTTTCTAATTTTGTCCACTAAAAAACTAGAGTAATCTTTTAATATAGATGTTTTATTCATTTTACCTTTTTTTATTATTTTTTGCTCTTCATTATTCACACTCGCAAGAGATATTAATTGTTTTATATCTTCTTTTTCAAAACCGCCATCTTTAGTAAAAAACTTCATACCATTATAGTAAAATGGCAAATGACTTGCTGTAAACATAACCGCTGAATCACAAGTATATTTTTCGAATACTGTACTCATAAACATTGAAGGAGTAGTTGATATACCAAAATCATACACTTCCATTCCTGAGTCCATTAATTCTTCTATAAATTTACATTTCAGCTTACTTGCTGTCAATCTAGGATCAGTTCCAACTGATACTTTTATATCTTCTGGACTTTTTCCTAATTTCTCACTTATATGAGCTATGTATCCCTTGGCTATTAAACCAACGTTTTCTCTGCTTAAATTTACCTCTTTGTCTTCATATTGAATTGCAATCCCTCTGATGTCTGAGCCACTTTGTAATTTACCTAGTACTTTCTCCATCTGAACCTCCTCCATATTTCATTCTTTTATTTATTATAGCATTTTTGCTCTTCTCTTTTGAAGTCTTATTTATTTCAAATTTTCAGAAATTTTTTCGTGTCATAAAATAACCCTTACTTTGAAAAGCTTTTTTAAAGTCATTAAATTGAGTTTTATTACTTTAGATGTACTTTTTCACATATACTTTATCTAGTAATTTTTCTGTTTGTTCTAAAGAAAAGTCTGAACTCAAAAAATGAGTTGCCTTGGATGCACTTATTGCTGTTGCAAACTTAAAAACTTCTATTATATCTTTATTTAAATAAATTTGTGAGATTACTCCTCCTACAAAGATATCTCCACATCCAGTTTCACTTACTACATTGACTTTAGGCGGTCTAAAGTTATAAATTCCGTTGTTCTTAATTCCTACTATACTTCCTTCTTCGCCTAATGAGACTACAACTATATTAATAGTTTCCATTAATTTAGTTATTTCTTTTATATACTCTTCTATTGTATTTAATTTTTTACCTATTAAAGTTTGAAATTCATGTTTATTAGGTTTTATAAAATATGGTGCTAAAGTCACAGCTTCTTGTAAATATTCGTCTCTAGCATCTATAAATAATTTTGCTTCGGTTTTTTTTATTTCTCTAACAATTTCACAATACTTTTCTGTAGAAAATCCAGTAGCTGGAGAACCAGATAGTGCGACAATATCATCTTTTTTCACATCATTTCTTATTTTCAAAAGTAAGTTCTGATAAGCTTTGTCATTTGGGATTTCTCCAGATTCTGTTATCATAAAACTTCCTAAATTTGTTTCATCTACTAATATAGTACATTCTCTGGTATTAGAATCTTCTACATCAATAAATTTACATTTTACTTCTCTATTTTCTAATAAATTTATTAATTTTCTTCCATTTTCACCACCTGTGAATCCTGTGGCTATATTAGGGATTTTATGAGCTGCAATTACCGTAGAAACATGACAGCCTTTTCCACCTATATCATAAAGAGTTCTTTTTATTTTATTATTTTTCTCTCTTTCTAGCTTATTTTCTATTTCAATTATTTTATCTATTGCTGGGTTTAATGTTATTGTGTAAATCATATTTACTCCTTTTGTGATTACTTTTTCTTTATTTTTTATGTTTTATTTTAAGTGGTTTCGTTTTAGAAATAAAAAAAATTATCTTTCTAATTTCTAACTTTAGTAAAATTTTTTAGTGATTTTATTCAAGAAATACTGGTATTTTTTTAAGTTCTATTTTTTGGCTTTATCAGTTTTTTACCTATTAATAATGCTGTAGTTAAAATATTATCATGCAGTCTGTGATAAATCAATAGTTTATTCTCTTATAAGTTTTATCTTCAAATGTAATTATATCCTAAAATCCAACAACATTATAGATCCTCACGTCGCAGGCTCCTCAGGATGACAAACTATAAGGTTTCGTATAAATATTTGTATAATTTTCAGGTGAAAAACAAATTCTAGATCTTGTCATTCTGAGGAATAGAAACAAAGCCTAGATCTTGTCATTGTGAGGAACGCAGTGACGCGACAATCTATTTCATGAATTACTTTTCAACTATAAAAAATTATTGTAATCATAATTTAAAGTCCCACCTTAACCCCTTAATCCCCTCCACCCTAATTTCCTAAAAAACAAAAAATCCTGACAAATTAGTCAGGATTTTTACTATTTTCTTACAGAGAATTATAAACTTTCTCTACTTTTGAAATTATCTCATCATTAATTGAATTTTCTGTAACTTCCTTTAAAGCTTCTTTCATGCCTTTTTCTTTAATCAAAGAGTTCAACTTTATACTCTCCTCATCACTATCACTTTCAAATTTTAGAGCTGAAGCTATACCAATTATTAAATTATCATTTGGAACGTTATATTCTAATGTTCCTAAAAGAGGTTTTATTAATCTCTCATTTTTCCCTAATTTTCTAATAGGTTGTCTTCCCACTCTATCCACATCATCTTTTAAATATGGATTTTCAAATCTCTTTATTATTTTATCAATGTATTTGTAGTGAGTTTCCCTATCAAAATCATATCTTTTTATTAATACTTCTCCGCTTTCTTTCATAGCACCTTTTACAACACTTCTTATACTCTCATCTAAAATACTTTCATCAATTGTTTTATGATTTTTTAGTTTCCCAATATAAGCTGTTATCGCATGCCCTGTATTTAAAGTAAATAATTTTCTTTCTATATAAGCCATTAAATTATCTACTTTTATCATTCCTTTTATATCTAAAGCCCCTTTTATTTGACTCTGATCCACTATCCATTCATAAAACTCTTCTACCATTACATATGTTACTTTTTTACCCACAGCACTCGTAGGAGGAACTATTCTATCCACTGCTGAATCTGGAAATCCAATATATTCATCTACATATTTTTTTTCTTCATCACTTAAATATTCAAAAACATTTTCCTTTAAAAAACTTGTCCCTTTTACCATATTTTCACATGCTATGATATTTAGCTCATCTTTTATCCCAGCACTATATCTATCTTTTATAATATCAGCTATTGATTTTGCTATTATTTTCAAAACATTAGGCCCCACAGCCATAGTAATCAAGCTAACGTGTTCCCCGACTTCTCTTATTTTTGCACTATCATTTGACATTATTCCGCTGACATTTTTCACTGTTTCTATTACAGCATGTTCTCCAACTACTTCTACCTCATATTCATGATCAATATTCAGCTGATCTATAACTTTATCATTTACATCTGCAAAAATTACTTCATATTCTGCTTCAGATATTATTTTCCCAATAAATCCTCTTCCAATATTACCTGCTCCAAAGTGTAACGCTTTTTTCATTTCTGCCTCCTCTATTTTAAACATTCGTAGATATAATTCGCATCTGTTGAGTTAACTAATTTTTCTACTTCTTCATCTTCATCTAATATTCCTGCTAATTTAGCAATTAAGTCGATATGCTCATTACCTTTCCCAGCTATTCCTATTACTAACTTTACTATATTTCCATTTCCATAATCAATTCCTTGTGGATACTGTAATATTACTATTCCTGTTTTCTTAACTTTTTCTTTTACATCTGCTTCACCATGAGGTATTGCTATATTATGATCCAAGTATGTAGAAACTAAGCTTTCTCTTTTTAACATTCCATCAATATACTCTGCTTCAACATATCCTGAATTTTTTAATAACTCTCCTGCACTTTTTATAGCCTCTTCTTTTGATACAGAAGCTAAACCTAACTTTATATTAGTTATTTTTAATATTTCCTCTTTATTCTGCTCATCAGTATGAGGAACCTCAGTACTTAAGTTTTTATCCAATGAGCTTTCTACTTTTTTAATTTATTTACTACCTCATCATAAAAATCACCATCTACAAAGTTTGTTAGTGATAAATGTATTTTTCCTGGTGCTGCTGATTTTGCTCTGTCTGTAAGATCTTTGTGAGTTATTACCATATCGGCATCTTTTGGTATTTCATTAATTGCTTTATTTTCTACTATTATATTTAATCCTGCTTTTTGTACTCTCTTTTTAAGTAAACTTGCTCCCATAGCACTTGAACCCATTCCTGCATCACATGCTACAATTATTTTTTTGATATCGCCATTCCCTATTTCTACTATTGTTTCTGTTTTTCCACCTTTTAAGTCTGAAACCTTACTAGACGCTTCTTCGAATTCATCATCTCCAGCTACTGCTGCTGCTCTTTTTACAAAGATTGATGCTACTAAGAATGAAACTATTGTGGCTAATAATACTGATAAAAGAACTCCTAAAAAACTTCCTTTTGATGTTACTGCCATTATTGCAAATATACTTCCTGGAGAAGCCGGTCCTACTAATCCTGTATTTAATATCATATTTGTAGCAACACCTGTCATACCTCCTGCAATTACTGCTAAAAATAGAGCTGGATTCATTAATACATATGGGAAATAAATTTCATGTATTCCACCTAAAAAGTGTATTATCATAGCTCCTGGTGCTGATTCTTTTGCCATTCCTTTTCCAAATACCCAATAAGCTAAAAGTATTCCTAATCCAGGTCCTGGGTTAGCTTCTATTATAAAGAATATTGATTTCCCCATTTGAGTAACTTGTTCAGTACCAAGTGGTGTAAAAATCCCATGATTTACTGCATTATTTAAGAAAAATATTTTTGCTGGTTCTACTACTATTGATACTAAAGGTAGTAAATGCATTGCAACTAATTTATCTACTACTAACATTAAGAATTTAGTAACTAATTGTACTACTGGTCCAATTACTTTAAATGATAATAACGCTAATAATCCACCTAATATTCCAGCAGAAAAATTATTTACTAACATTTCAAACCCTGCTTTTATTTTTCCTTCTACTAATTTATCAAAACCTTTTATTACAACTCCACCTAAAGGTCCTGCAATCATTGCTCCTAAAAACATTGGTATATCTGCTCCTACTACAACACCCATTGTAGTGATTGCTCCTACTACTCCACCTCTTTTTCCAGCTACAATTGTACCTCCTGTATAACCAATTAAAAGTGGTAATAAGTATGTTATCATCGGTCCTACTAATTTTGCTAAATTTTCATTTGGAAGCCATCCTGTTGGTATGAATAAAGCTGTAATTAATCCCCATGCTATAAAAGCCCCAATATTTGGCATAACCATGGCACTAAGAAATCTTCCAAATTTCTGTACCCTCACTCTTGCTGAATTTTCATTCATCTTTTTTCCTCCTAATTTTTAATTTTCAAATTTTTCTTTGCCCATTTTTTCAGACAAGTTTATATATAAATTTTATTTATAACAATTCTAATATCTTCTTGTAAACTTCTTTCCTTGTTTCCAAATCTATTATTTCATCATATAGATTTTTTTCATCTAATAATTCTGTAAGTTTCAATAATGCATTTAGATGTTCTTTATTGTCTTTACTAGAAAATAGTATTATCATCTTTATTTCTTTTCCACTTGGAAACTCTATAAAGTTATCCAAAGTCATTAAAAGCATTGATGTCTCAAAGACATTATCTTCATTTCTGCCATGTGCTAAAAGAATATGATCATTTATTACCATATAGCTGCCATGTGTTTTCAAAATATTTATTATAGACTCTACATATTCTGAATTAACAGCTTTTTTCTCTTCTAAAACTTCACCACCAAAGTATAAGGCACTTTCCCATGAATCGAATGATAAATTAGTATAAATATTTTCTTCGCCTAATATAATCTCCAAATTATGTTTTTTATTCTCTATATTAAATGCAATTTTACTCTTATATTTTTCAGTCAAACTTTCTATCAAAGCTTTTTCATCTTTAATTTCAGCATGTTGCTTTATTATTTCTAGTAATTCTTCTAGATATATTAATTTTCTTTCTTTATCCAATCCGTAAGACTCTAATTTTTCTATGTCTTCCTTTGTTAAAATTGGACTTACATGTACCACTGATACTTTTTCTTCCTTTATTAAAACAGTGGATATAATTAAATCAATATTATTAAAGTCTGTTATCTCTTCAAATTTATGTAATGGCATTGTACTTACCACATTTACATCAAAATATTTTTTTATATTTTCTTTTAGTAGTTTTGAACTTCCATAACCAAATCCACATACAATAATTATATTTTTTAAAGTTTTCTCTTCTCTTCTATCTATTGCTTCTTTAAAATGTATTGTGACAAAAGCGATTTCATCCTCATTTATTTCAATTTCCAAATAATGTTCTAAATTTTTCATTGATTCTCTTATCATATTAAATAATTCTGGATAGTTTTCCAAAACTTCTTCATAAATTGGATTTTCTAGTTTTATTCCTTGTTTAACTCTATAAATAGCGGGTCGTAAATGATTTAGCAATCCTTCAAAAAGTATATTATCACCTAGTATATTTATGTCTATTTTACTATTTATATCTATCACTAATTTATTTACTAAAATCTCTAACTGAATCCAATTCTCATAATAAGAATAATCGAAATTATATGAGTGGCTTCCTAAAACATATTCAGAAAATGCCATTATTTCTTGATTGTTTAGTTTTACATCAAATGAATTTTCTAACTGATTTACTATTACTGATATAATCTTAAATTCATCACTTGAAGTTATAAAATTTGGGTTATTTATTTCTTTTAAAACCTTTTTTTCTTTTACCCTTTTTATCATTATCATAAGATATAATGTCAAAATTTTATATGCTTCATCAGATATAATTTTTTGAAGTTTCTCCTGAATCTTTTTTATAAAAGCTCTTACTTTTATTAATTCTAAATCCTTAAAATAATTCTCCATAACTTTTTTTATTTTAAGTTCTCCAGGAAATTTCTTTTCTATAAACATGTAATCAATTAAAAAATTTAAAATAAATTGCCTTATATTTTTTTCATTTCCTACTATATATTCAAAATCTTTTGAATAGCTGCTAAATTCTAATTTATTTGATGATAAAATATCCTTTACTCTATTCATATCATTTGCTATTGTAGTGGCACTTACATTTAATTCTTCCTCTAAGCTACTTTGTTTCATATTTACAGAATTAAATAGATAATTTGCTAAAATATAGTCTGCTCTTTCCTCTTTTGAATAAGAATAATTATCTTTATTAAGATACTTTAGAACTGAGTTATAATTCAGCATTTCTGGCTTTTCTACCTTTTTTGATACTATTTGAATTTCGTTTATACCAAATTTTTTCAAATAATAGTTTAAATTTTCTATCTCATACCTTATTGTTCTTTCAGATAGATTTAGGCGATTAGCAATTTCTTTTAATTCATTTACTTCATCCAATAATAATAAAATATCTATACTTTTTCTAGATAACAATTTAAATCACCTCTAATACACTTAATTATAATTTACAATATAAAGCTGGAAAAGAAAACTCCAAAATAGTTCACAATATTTTGAAAGAATATTTGAAAAGTCTGAAACCATTGTAACAAATGGTTTTTTTGATTTTTTGAGTTTGTATAACATAAAATAATATAATTTCCTTTAAATCTATATCTAATTAATAAAACTAATATATTTATGTTTTATTATTCTTAAATATGCCTATTTTTTATAAGTTATATTATTTTCATACTAATATTTTTATATGTTTTTATCCTACTTAATTACAATTATATCATTTTTTTTAATTTAAAACTACATACAAATGTGAGTGATTAATTATATCGTGGTCTTGTTAAAGGACTACATATGAAACCCTTCTATTTTCTTCTGTTCTTAAATAATTCACGTTATAGATTGTCACGTCACTTTGTTCCTCACAATGACAAGACTTATGCTTCATTCCTATTGCTCAAAATAAATAACTATTAGAACCCATCAAATAGCCACCAAAAGCCTACCAATCTGTCATCCTGAGGAGCTTGCGACGTGAGGATCTATAACGTTGCTAGACTTTAGAACATAATTATATTTAAGTAACTTCAATTACCTTATAGTTAAAAAGAAATTCACATTATAAATTACAACAAAGTCACTCTCCTCATGACGACAAATTTTAGACTTTAGTTCCCCAAAAACATCAAAACCCCTAACTCCCAACTACATTATTCCTCCACTTCAATACTATTCCCCTTATCTTTTCAAGTGGCACCTTTGGCTGCCTGTCATATGTCAAAATCCCATTTATTTCTTGTTCCACATCTGTTAACTGAGTATAACAAAATCCATATAATACCTCTGATGAATACACAGCTTCAAAAACCCTATCTAAATCCTTTAAATATTGTTCAGAACTTTGTACTACAGTATATCCCCATCCTTCTGTATCAGAAACCTTATAAGCTAAACCTCCAAATTCAGTTAATAAAATAGGTTCTCCTTTATATTTATACCCATTAGCATATATCTTTTTCCCAGATGGCATTGACTTCAAGATATCTTCCACTGTAGATATAGACTTTTTAAAATACTCATATCTCTTTAACTCTTCTTCCGTACTATGATTATAATTATGAACTGCACAAATATCTGTTTTCACTAACTCCCAACCATCATTTGATATTACTAATCTAGTGTTATCTAGAGATTTTGTAATATAATATAATGACATCGCATAGCTTTGTTCTAATGAACTATATGCAGCTTTTGGAATTCCCCAGCTTTCATTTAAAGGAACCCAAGTTATTACACAAGGATGATTATAATCTCTTTTTACTACTCTCATCCACTCCTTCATAAATCTTTCAGCTGCATCATCAGAATACTCAATTGTACTTGCCATTTCTCCCCAAACTAAAAAACCAAGCTTATCTGCCCAATAAAGAAATCTTGGGTCTTCCACTTTTTGATGCTTCCTACAGCCATTAAAACCCATCTCCTTTGAAAGTAAAATGTCTTTCTTATAATCCTCATCTGATGGAGCTGTAATCAATCCTTCTGGCCAATAACCCTGATCTAAGACAAGTCTTTGAAAGTAAGGTCTGTTATTTAAATAAACTATTCCTTTATCTGTGTGAATTTTTCTCATACCAAAATATGACTCTACTCTATCTAATGTAATTTCTTCTTCTTTCAAAATAAATTCTATATCATATAAATTAGGATTTTCAGGCGTCCAGCACCAACCATCATCATGAATCGGCCCTCTAAAAATATCTTTTTCATATAAATCAAATTCTACATAATTTGATTTAAGCACTCTTTTATTAGTACTATCAACAATTACTCTATCTTTAAAACTTATCTTTATATCACAGCTTAATATTGATTCCTTATTCTGCCCTGACAACTCATATTCTATAGCCACTTTACCATTATCCACATCTGGAGTCATTTTCACATTACTAATATATATCTTATTAACAGGTTCTAACCAAACTGTCTGCCAAATACCTGTACTTCTTGTATACCATATAGATTCAGACTTCTCTTTCCAAAACTGTTTTCCTCTAGGAATAGTTGTGTCCTCTGATGGGTCCTCAACTCTAACAACTATCTCAGCAGTTCGTCCTATTCCCTTCTCATCTGATACTAATAAGTCAGTCACATCAAATGAAAATGGAACATTACCACCTTCATTTTCTCCTATAAATAAGCCATCTATAAAAACCTTTGCTCTATAATCTACAGCTCCAAAATGTAAAATTATTTTTTTATCATCCCAATTATTTGAAATTGAAAATCTCTTTTTATACCAAACTACATCATGAAATTTTTCATCATTTATACCACTTAATTTAGATTGAAATACAAACGGAACCTGTATCCTAGAAGAAAACTCTTTTTTAAGATACCATTTTTCTAATAAACCTACATTATTATCATCAAATTCAAATTCCCAAATTCCATTTAAATTCATCCACTCTTCTCTTAAAAACTGTGGTCTTGGATATTCTTGCCTCATATTTCCACCTCTTTATATAGAATTTATTTATTCTTTTTATTTCTATAATTATAGCTTTATTTATTCTTTTAGCAAATCAAATAAATACTTTTTCCCGCTCCTTTTTTAACTTTCTTAAAATCTTTTCTTTTTTTCATGATAAATTTTTTTCTAAAAATAGTTTACGCGCCTTCTCTAAGAACTTTTAGTTTTTTATTTAGGTAGTTTATATATATAGTTATTTTACTTATTTCTTTTTCTTTATAAAAACTAAAATAATACTGTTAATAAAAAAGAAACTGTCATAAAATAATTTCTTAAAAACAAACAGAAATTAAAATAGTTTGTTTCTTTTTATATTAGACAGTTTCATTCTTTTATCTCATTAAATAATATAACTCATTACTTTTTATAAGGATAAATAGTTACCCCTTGTACCACTCTGTTAACCTCTCCAGTTGGACAAGGATTATCAGGATTAAAATTAAAGCTTAATGACTTGTTATATGCAAATAGTTGGGCAAAGTATATATATACAAAAGTATTAATTATTTCTGGATACTTAGAAAATTTATCATTATCAAGTGTTATATAATAATGTGTATTTTCTTTTACAGCTGAATCATTTTTAACATCTAAAGCTACTAGATGTTTTTTACTTTTTTCATTATGCATTTCTTTCAAAAGATCTATTTCATATTTTCTAGTGTATTCACAATTTGACATCATTGTAATAACAACAGTTTTTTCATTTATAATTGATTTTGGACCATGTCTAAAGCTAAGAGGAGAGTTATAAAACACTCCTAATTTTCCAGCTGATAATTCTAGGCATTTCAATGTAGCTTCTTCTGCAAGTGCTCTTAAAGTCCCACTTCCCAGATAAACAATTCTCTCTACATCTAGTTTTACTAATTCATTTACATAATTTTCGAAATTTTTCTCATTTTTATTTATTTCCTCTATAACTGTATTCATCATATCTCTTAATTCCGGCTTATTAATTTTTCCAAATATATATAATCCACTTAGAAGCATACATGTAAAACTACTTGTCATTGCAAATCCATCATCATTAGATTCTTTTGGAGTTAACCATAAATATGATTTTTTCTTTCCAAGCATTTGTTGAGCAAGTTTTCCCACTTCACTACAAGTTATAGCTAAATGTGCTATATCGTCTACAAGTTGATCTGCTAATTCCACTGCTGCAAGACTTTCAGGACTATTTCCAGACCTAGCAAACGATACTAAAAGTACCTTTTCATTTTTATGAAGATAAAGTTCAGGATTTTCTACAATGTCAGTAGTAGCTATAGAACGAAAATTATCATCCATATTTAATAATAAAACATTCCCTACAAATTCTGATGTTCCTGCTCCTGTAAATATTATTTTTCTATTTTTGGCATCTATTGAATCTAGAAAACTTGAGATTTCCTCCTTTTTTCCATCTAATGAGCCTAATAACTCTTCCCAAACTCTTCCTTGTTGCTTTATTTCTTTTAAAGTTACATGCTTAAATTCCATATTTCCTCCTATAATTTTTTATTTATTTAATACAACTTCGAATTGAAATCTATCTCCTCTTATAATACCCTCTGTGTATTCTATTACTTTATCTTTTTCATATGTTAGTCTTTCTAGTTTTATACACGACATATTAGCAGGCATTTCTAATGTTTTTATTGATTTTTTCTCTGGTATTAATACAGCAAAACGTTCCACAGCCTTTTCAAAAATAACATTATATTCCTTGACAAAAATATCGTACATTGCACTCTCTAGAAAATCTTTCTTTTTCAATCTTGGAAATCTTCCATAGGGAAGATAAGTTTTTTCAACCATCATCGGAACATTGTCCGCTAATCTTATTCTTTCCAAAAAGTAAACATCATCTCCTTCTCTTATTTCCAAATTTTCTGATATTTTTTTATCTGCTTTTATTACCTTAAAAACCTTTATTAATGAACTAGGGACCTTACCTTGTTTTTTTGCTTCCTCTGTAAAACTATAGAATTTTAAAAGATTCTGCTTAAATACTTTTGGTGAAACAAACGTTCCCCTACCTTGAGCTCTATACACATAATTATTCTTCTCTAAATATTTTATAGCTTCACGTATAGTTGCCCTACTCACTCCATACTTTTCACAATATTCTCTTTCTGATTTTATTTTATCATCCTCTTTTAGATTCTCACTCTTTATTTCTTCTGCTATTATTTCGGCAATTTGATGATAAATAGGTATTTTTGACTCTCTTTTCATGACTCTCCTTTATAACAAAAGTATTACTTTTTACCAAATAATTACTCTTTCTGCTTTATCAATAATTATAAAATATTGGTACAGTTGTCCGTACCAATATTATCACTCATAAATATAAATTTGTCAATAGCATATATATATTATCTCTCTCTGAAATAGCTAAAAGTTGCTATTTTAAAAGAAAAGTCGTGTTAATAATATTCTATTAAAATAAAAAATAAAAAGAATTTCAAATATTATTTTATTTAATTCTATAGTTATTTCATAGCATTTAGTAAAAAAATAAAAAAAATAAAATTTTTCTATTGACATTTTACTATAAAAATGATATAAAATTATTAGCACTCTAACCAAGTGAGTGCTAAATTAATTATGAGGTGATAATATGGAAAATAAATTTACAGAAAAAAGTATGGAGGCCATCTCAGAAGCGCATAACTTTGCTATTAGATATAAAAGTTCAGATATGAAAGCAGAACATTTATTGCTTGCTTTAATCGGACAAATGGAAGGATTAATCCCAAAATTATTACAAAAAATGGGTATAAATACTAGAAACTTAATAGATAATTTAACTGCTAGATTAGATGGTTTTCCTAAAATAGAAGGTAATTCCGGTGATCCAAGACCAAATGCTGAATTAAATAGAATTCTGGTACAAGCAGAGGATTATACAAAAAAATATGGCGATACATATATAAGTACAGAACATCTATTTTTAGCAACTTTTGATAATAATGACTTTTTGAAAAATAACGGAATAAATAAAGAACAGTTTGAGAATGTTTTAGCTGAAATCAGAGGTAATAGAAAAGTTGATAATATGAATCCAGAAAATGCTTATGAAGCATTGGAAAAATATGGTAAAGACTTAGTGGAATTAGCTAGAAAAGGAAAAATAGACCCTATAATAGGTAGAGATACAGAGATTAGACGTGCAATTCAGATCTTGTCTAGAAGAACTAAAAACAATCCTATTTTAATTGGTGAACCAGGTGTAGGTAAAACTGCTATTGCTGAGGGAATAGCTCAAAGAATCTTAAAAGGTGATGTACCTGAAAGCTTGAAAAATAAAACTGTATTCTCTTTAGATATGGGTTCTCTGATATCTGGTGCTAAATACAGAGGTGAATTCGAAGAAAGATTAAAAGCTGTCATAAAAGAAATAGAAGATAGTGATGGTAAAATAATCTTATTTATAGATGAGGTTCATACAATAGTTGGCGCTGGAAAGACAGATGGTGCAATGGATGCAGGTAACTTATTAAAACCAATGCTTGCCCGTGGAGACGCTAAAGTTATTGGAGCTACTACTATTGAAGAGTATAGAAAATATATAGAAAAAGACCCAGCTTTAGAAAGAAGATTTCAGCCGGTTTTAGTTCCTGAATCTAGTGTAGAGGATACAATCTCTATTCTTCGTGGAATAAAAGAAAAATTTGAAACTTTTCATGGTATTAGAATTACAGATAATGCATTAGTTGCTGCTGCTGTGATGAGTGATAGATATATTAGTGATAGATTTTTACCTGATAAAGCTATCGACTTAATAGATGAGGCTTCTGCTAAAATAAAAACTGAAATTGATTCTATGCCTACTGAACTTGATGAAATAACTAGAAAAGTCTTTCAGTTGGAAATAGAAAGAGAAGCGCTTAGAAAAGAAAAAGATAAGGCGTCGCAAGATAGATTAGAAGGCTTAGAAAAAGAACTTGCTGATCTAAATGAGAAAAAGTCAACACTTCAATCCCAATGGGAAGCTGAAAAGCAAGAAGTGGATAAATTAAAGAAAATAAATGAAGAAATTGATAAGGTCAAATTAGAGATTCAAGAGGCTGAAAGAGTCTATGATCTTAATAAATTAGCTGAATTAAAATATGGAAAACTTGCAGCTTTAGAAAAAGAAAAAGAGCAGGAAGAAATTGACCTAGAAGGTAGAAAAGATAGTTCAAGATTGCTAAAGCAAGAATTAGACAGCGAAGAAATAGCTGAAGTAGTAGGAAAATGGACTGGAATTCCTGTTTCAAAACTAATGGAGGGTGAAAAAGACAAGATATTACATTTAGAAGATCACCTGAAAAAAAGAGTAGTTGGACAAGATGAAGCTATAAAAGCTATTAGTGATACTATTATTAGATCTCGTGCAGGATTAAAAGATCCTAACAGACCTATTGGATCATTTATATTTTTAGGACCTACAGGTGTGGGGAAAACTTACTTAGCTAAGACTCTTGCTTATAACTTGTTTGATAACGATGAAAATATAGTTAGAATTGATATGAGTGAATACATGGATAAATTCAGTGTCACAAGATTAATAGGAGCTCCTCCAGGATATGTAGGATATGAAGAAGGTGGTCAATTAACAGAGGCAATAAGAAGAAAACCTTACTCAGTTATCTTATTAGATGAAATAGAAAAAGCTCATCCAGATGTTTTTAATATTTTACTACAATTACTGGATGATGGAAGACTTACTGACGGTAAAGGAAAGGTCGTAGACTTCAAAAATACTATAATTATTATGACATCTAACTTAGGAAGCCATTTAATTTTAGAAGATCCTGATTTAAAACAAGAAACTAAAGATGGTGTATTAGATGAATTAAAAATGAGATTTAGACCAGAATTCTTAAATAGAGTTGATGATATAATTATTTTCAAATCTCTAGGTAAAGACAATGTAAAAGGTATAGTTCGTTTAATACTAGATGAAATAAATAAAAAATTAAAAGATCAATTTATTAGAGTTGATTATACAGAATCTGCATTAGACTTTATTGTTAAAGAGGCATATGATCCTAATTATGGAGCTAGACCACTTAGACGATTTGTGCAAAAAGATATAGAAACAAACTTATCAAAAATGATACTTTCTAATGAAGTAAGAGAACACGATACTGTATTAATAGATAGTGATGGATATGCACTAACTTATACTTTAAATCTTCCAGAAATAAAATAATAAAACAAAGAAGCTGGTTCAAAATATTTTTTGAACTCCAGCTTCTTTTTATTATGTAGCAGTAAATTATAATTATCCTAACTTATCTCCATTTTTAACCTTAGAATCTACCCCAATTAAAACTACTCCATTTTCACTATAAACTCCCAAGACTAAAACCTCTGACATAAAGCCAGCAATTTGCCTTGGAGGAAAATTTATTATTCCTAAAACTTGTTTGCCTAT
>JAGOZX010000001.1:1831-96269 GCA_018058425.1 Sebaldella sp. | reverse complement strand
ATATGCTATTTTGAAATCTAATCAACCATACAGAAAACAGTAATTTTTTCAGCTCTTTTACGAGCTCTTTTTGTAGTTGTTTAGTTTTTTTGTTCAATTTTTTCTTGACTTTTTATAGTTGGTCTTTCAAATTCTTTTATTGCATAAAGATATGATACCATAGATAGCAAAAAATATAAATGATATAATAAAGAAAAGTATACTTAAGTAGACAGAAATTTATAGTGGGAA
This sequence comes from Sebaldella sp., assembly GCA_018058425.1. Classification (GTDB taxonomy): domain Bacteria; phylum Fusobacteriota; class Fusobacteriia; order Fusobacteriales; family Leptotrichiaceae; genus Sebaldella. The sequence continues at coordinate 96,038 of JAGOZX010000001.1, read as the reverse complement.
TAAGACTTGTAATTTTGTTTAAATATGGTATAATAATGGAGAAAACAATTATGAGAAATTAAATTTTGTGACAAATGAGCTGGACTTCGGTCTGGCTTTTTTGTTGTAATAATTTAAGCTTCACAAAAGCTTAATTTTCTTATAATTGGAGGTGGTATTCTTTGGAAAATACTATTTTCCTAGTTGTTATTCTTTATGTTTTATTTAGAATAACAAAATAGAATATTACCTCAGCCCAGCTGGGCTAAAGGGAAACTCGGAAAAAAATAATTTTATCGACATTACTGATTTTAAACTAATATAGAAAAATATAAGGAGAATACCTTTAACTACAAATAAAGAATAAAAAAATTGACAGAAAAAGAAAAATATTATATCATAAATATAGAAAACAAATTAACTTCAGGGCAGGGTGAAATTCCCGACCGGTGGTAAAGTCCACGAGCTTATAGGAATATAAGCATGAACTGGTGTAATTCCAGTACCGACAGTATAGTCTGGATGAAAGAAGTAAAATTGATATTATTAGATTTTTTTATATAATAATATTTGTCATATGCCCTGGATTTATAATCCAGTTTTTTTATTATATGGGGAAATTATTATGAATTAGTAAGAATAATTTATTTTTCCAGCGTTATAAATTGCTTTTAGGTTTTTATAAAAAGCAATAACTAAAATTTTGCAGGAGGAAATTAAAAATGAGAAAATTAGAAGGAAAATTTAATGGAACAGGTTTAAGAGTAGGGATGGTAGCAGGAAGATTTAATGAGTTTATTACTTCAAAGTTAATTGAAGGTGCAGTGGATGGACTAGTAAGAAATGAAGTAAATGAAAAAGAAATTGAAATTGCATGGGTACCAGGAGCTTTTGAAATACCATTAATCGCTAAAAAAATGGCAAAATCAAAGAAATATGATGTAATAATAACATTAGGAGCAGTAATAAAAGGATCAACTCCACACTTTGACTATGTGAGTGCAGAAGTTTCAAAAGGAGTAGCACATGTAGCATTAGATAGTGAAATACCAGTGATATTTGGAGTACTAACAACAAATAGTATAGAAGAAGCAATAGAAAGAGCAGGAACTAAGGCAGGGAATAAAGGCTTTGAAGCAGCACTTTCAGCAATTGAAATGGTTAACTTAATAAAACAAATTGAAAAATAGAGGGAAACCAGATGGATATAAAATATATGGATATGGCAGTGGAGCTTGCTAAAAATGGAATAGGCAGAGTAAATCCAAATCCTCTTGTTGGAGCTGTAATAGTGAAAGATGGTGAAGTAATAGGTAAAGGTTATCATAAGTATTATGGAGGGCCTCATGCCGAAGTTTATGCTTTGGAAGAAGCTGGAAGTAATGCTAAAGGAGCAGATATTTATGTTACCCTTGAACCATGCTCACACTATGGAAAAACACCTCCTTGTACAGAGAGAGTGATAAAATCTGGAATAAAGAGATGTTTTATTGGATCATATGACTCTAATCCTTTAGTTTCTGGACAAGGAATAAAAAAATTAAGAGAAAATAATATAGAAGTAGAAGTTGGAATACAAAGAGAAACATGTGATAGTTTAAATAAAATATTTTTTAAATATATAAAAGAAAAAAAGCCATATTTATTTTTGAAGTGTGCAATAACTCTAGATGGAAAAATTGCTTCTAGAACAGGGGATTCAAAATGGATAAGCAATGAACTTTCTAGAGAAAAAGTACAAAATTATAGAAGTAAATTTATGGGAATAATGGTGGGGATTAATACTGTTTTAGCAGATGATCCCAGATTAACAGCACGAATAGAAAATGGAGTAGATCCATTTAGAATAATAATAGATCCTCATTTGAAAATAGATGAAAAATTTAGTATTATAAAAAATAATGAAGATAAGAAAACTATTATTATTACATCAAGTGACTGTGATAAGGAAAAACAAGATTTTCTTGAAAAGAAATATGAAATAAAATTTTTACACTTAGATGGATTTGACTACTTGCTTGAAGATATAATGATAGAAGTAGGGAGAATTAATATAGATTCTATCTTACTTGAAGGTGGGGCAAAGCTTATTTCCCAAGCATTTAAAGAAAAAGTTATAGATGCAGGAGAAATTTTTATTTCAAATAAGATATTAGGCGATGAGATGGGTAAAAGTTTTATTAGTGGTTTTTCTAGAGAAAAAATTAGTGATTCTTTTATATTAGAAAATATAAAATATAATCTGTATGGTGATAATATAGGTGTAGAGTTTGAGTTTTAGAAATTTGTAAAAAATATGTAAATGTAAAGGATGTGAGTAACATTTTTACAGGTTTAGTAGATGAAATGGGAAAAGTAAAAAGTGTTAAAACTAAAGAACAAGGTTTGGAAATTGAAATACAGGCTGAAAAGATAATTGAAAATTTGAAAATAGGAGACAGTATTGCTACAAATGGAGTTTGTCTCACAGTTACTGGATGTAATGAAAATTCATTTAAAGCAGATGCTATGTATGAAACAATAAATAGAAGTAACTTAAAAAACTTAAAAACAGGGGATAATGTTAATTTAGAAAAATCATTAACTCTTTCTACACCATTAGGAGGACATTTAGTTACTGGAGATGTGGATTGTGAATCAAAAATAATTTCAATAATTCCTAAGGGAATAGCTAAGTATTATAAATTTTCAATAGATAAAAAATATACAAAGTATATAGTTGAAAAAGGAAGAATAACAGTAGATGGGGCAAGTCTAACAGTTATAGACATTGATAATGAGAGCTTTAGCGTTTCGTTAATACCTCATACACTAGAAAATATAACTTTAGGAAGCAAAAAATCAGGAGATAGTGTTAATATAGAGACTGATTTATTTGCAAAATATGTAGAAAAAATATTAAAAGGGGATAAGGATGAAGGAATAACATTCGAATTTTTAAATAAAAATGGTTTTTAAGGAAGGTGTGTAACAGATATGTTTAATACTATAAATGAAGCATTAGAAGATATAAAAAATGGAAAGCCAATAGTAATTGTAGATGATGAAGATAGAGAAAATGAGGGAGATTTATTTATTCCAGCAGAAGTTGCTACAGAGGAAATAATAAATTTTATGGTAAAAGAGGCAAGAGGGCTTATGTGTGTACCATTAACAAGTGAAAGAGCAGAAAAACTGGGGCTTAGTTATATGACAGATAAAAATACTGATCATCATGGAACTGCCTTTACTGTTTCTGTGGATTCTTTTGATGGAACTACTACTGGGATATCAGTTTTAGATAGATTAAAAACAATTAAGGATTTAGCAGATAATTCTATGAGTGAAAATGATTTTAGAAAACCAGGACATATTTTTCCACTTATAGCAAAAGAAAACGGAGTTTTAGAAAGAAAGGGTCATACAGAAGCAGCTGTGGACTTATCAAGACTTTCTGGATTTAATGAAGTAGGAACAATAATAGAAATTTTAAATGAAGATGGTGGAATGGCTAGACGAGATGATCTTTTAAAATTTTGTAAAAAACATGAACTAAAAATAATAACAATAGAAGATTTAATATTATATAGAAAAGTAAATGAAAAATTAGTAAAAAAGGAAGTAAGAGCAAAGCTTCCAACTAAATATGGAGATTTTGAAATAATAGCTTATAGTGATAAAATTGAAGAAAAAGATTATGTTGTTATGATAAAAGGAGATATTGAGAATAAAGAAAATATAAGTGTAAGACTTCACTCAGAATGCTTAACTGGTGACATTTTTGGATCTAAAAGATGTGATTGTGGTGAACAGTTGGAAAGAGCACTTAAAGAAATTGAAGAAAGAGGAAGAGGAGTTCTAATTTATTTAAGACAAGAAGGAAGAGGAATTGGATTAATAAATAAATTAAAAGCATATAATTTACAAGAACAAGGGTACGATACAGTAGAGGCAAATCACCAGCTTGGTTTTGATGAGGACTTACGAGATTATGCTGTAGCAGCTCAAATAATAAAAGACTTAGGAATAAAATCTGTGTCAATTATGACTAATAATCCTCTAAAAATTTCTGGATTAGAAAAATATGGAATAAAGGTTTTGGATAGAGAAGAATTAGAGATTTTATCAAATGATATAGATAAAAATTATTTAAAAACTAAAAAGGAAAAAATGGGTCATATTTTCAATCAAGATTTATAAAAAGAAAGAAGTAATTTGTAGTATTTCTATTAATTACATTTTAAATTGTTACATTAATTTACTTTTATTTATGCAGAGAATAAAAATAAATAATTTTAATAGTTATAAAAAAATAAAATGCTCTAAAAATAATTTTAGGCATTTTTTTTGTGATTTAAATTTACATTTTATATTATAAAAGTTTCATTATTAAAATATCAAGATAAATTACCCCTTATATTCATTTCTAATATATAACCTAGTAATTCTTTCAATAAAAAGATGCTTGTTAAATTTTTGGTTGAGCAATATATATCAATTTTAGTATACTAAAATAACAAAGATTAAATTATAGTTTTAAAGTTTTAGATAATTTTAAATAGGCTGATAAATTACTTGATAAAGTAAAAAATAAAAAAATTCCATATATCGATGAATACTGAAATTTTATGATGATATAATTAAAAAATATTAGTAAAAGCTTGTATATTTTGTGTGGGATTTTTTAAATAATAACTTTTTATACTAAGAGAAATAGCTAAATTTATTGGGAGGTATGGTAAAATGAATAAAGGTAAAAAAATTATATATATAATAATATATTATTTTTTATTAATGGTTGAGGTATTTATAATTGTAAATTTAATCATATTATTTATGGTAATGGTAAGTTTTTTCTTAAGTATTTTATATTAAATTTTTTCATACTTAGAAAAAAATAGTACAATAAAATAAAAGAGTAGAAGTTTTAATTTTAGGAGGTAAATAATGAGTATTAAAATAAATGAAGTCGCTCAAGTTTTATCAGATAAATCTTGTTCAAAGATGCTAATATTACTTATGGATGGTAAATTTCATACTGTGACGGAACTAGCAAAAATAGCAAATGTAAAAAATCATACAGCAACATATCATATTAAAAAATTTATTAATTTAAACTGGGTTGAAATACACATTCAAGGACGTTTTCATTATTACAGACTTAGTGATACGACAGTGGCAGAAATAGTAGAACAGTGGATGCCTATAGCAAAATTTCAGCCTGTAAGATCTTTAAATATGAATATTGAGAATAAGATTCTTTTTAATGGACGGACTTGTTATGATCATTTAGCTGGGAAACTAGGTATAGAGTTGTCAAAATGGTATCTTAAAAATAAATATTTTGTAATAGAAGATTCTAAAATTGATATAACAAATAAGGGGGTTAATTTTTTTAATAATTGTGAAATAAATATTGAAGAATTAAAGAAACTTAAGCGTCATTTTAGTAAAATCTGTTTGGATTGGAGTGAGAGAGAATACCATATATCTGGCAGCATAGGAAAGGCAATCACAGATAATTTATTTGAGAACAAATGGATAGAACATCATGGGAAAACCAGAGGTATTAGGCTGACAGAGCTTGGAGAAAAAGGACTGTCAGAAAAATGGGGAGCATCGGAAGTAGTTGATAATTATAAAAAGAATTATATTAAATAAACTAAGTTATATAAAAAATATAAAATAAAAACCAGAAATAAAATATAAAATTTTCAATAAAAAAATTCCGTTTTAATTACGGAATTTTTAAATTTAATTTTTTAAATTTGTTTTTCTATATCCAAAATAATGTTAAGTAATTCATCCTCAATTTCTTTATTGTATACACCAGTTCTATACTCATATTTTAGCTCACCTGGGTCGCCACCGTTATTTATTTTTTCTATAATAAATTTAGGCATTTCTAAGTATGCAATAAAGTACTTACCATTAATACGATAAAACATACTAGGAATTCTAGCTTCAGGCGATACTGATGAAAGTAGTTCACCATCTTTAGTTCTTGAAAGATAAGAAACTATTATATGAGGATTTAATTTAGTGAACTGCTCCATAAATGGAACAAATGCGCGACAATCAGGACAGTATGGTTCTGCAAAAATAAGAAATTCAATATTTTTATTGATCTTTTTTATCTTCTCAGCTGTAGCATCACTTAATTTGATTTTACTCATTATTTTTAATTGCTTTTCTTTATCTTCTTCTTCTGAAAAATCCAAATACTCATCAAAATTATTCATTATATATCACCTCACTTAATATTATAAACTAAAATGGAATAAATTAAAACAGTTTATTTTTAATTTAAAGTATGGTAGAATAAAATAAAAATAAGAGGTGAACTCAAAAATGTTTAAAGCAGTAGTTACAGATCTAGATGGAACATTATTAAATAATGATAAAGAAGTATCAGAGTTTTCTAAAGAAGTAATTAATAAAATAAGAGATAAAGGTATAAAATTTTTTATTGCCACAGGAAGATCGTATCCTGACACTAAGAGAATCATGGAAACAATAGGAATAAAAGTTCCGCTTATCACTTCAAACGGAGCAAGAATAAATGATGAAAATGGCGAAACTATTTATGCTAATGATTTAGAAAAAAAATATTCTAAAAAGATACTAGATATGGATTATAAAAAATACGGAGAAGAGATATTCTTAAATCTTTATTCAGATAATAAATGGTTTATTACAGAGGAGATGACACGTGATCCATTTAAAGATTTAAAACATTTTTTACCAAATAAAATAACAGTAGATGAAGCAAAGGAATTGTCAGTTTCAAAATTTTTCTTTATAGGAGACCATGAAAATCTTTTAAAGTTAGAAAAAGAATTATTTTTATTAACAGATGGAAATGTGAATGTAGCAATGGTAACTCCAGAATGTTTGGAAGTTTTTGATATAGAAGTACATAAAGGAAACGCAATAAAAATATTAATGAAAAAAGAGAAGATCGAAATGTCAGAAGTTGTAGCTTTTGGTGATGGATTTAATGATTATGAAATGTTAAAATTTGTAGGAAAAGGTTACTTAATGGGGAATTCTTTATACCAATTAAAAGAAGCTCTTCCAAAACATGAGATTATAGGAACATGTGATACTGATGCAGAGGCTAAAAAACTGATAGAATTATTTTTATAGGGGTGATAAGATGAAAGCACTGATTGTAGATGATACTTCATACATAAGACATGATATAAGAGAGATACTTGAAAGACATGGATATGATGTAATTGAGGCTGAAAATGGAGCAGAAGCAGTAGAAATATATAAAGAACAAAATCCAGATTTAGTAACAATGGATATTAACATGCCTAAAATACATGGATTAAGAGCAACTCAAATGATCACGAATTACGACCCAAATGCTAAAATTATTATCTGTAGCACGATGGTGGCATTATCTAATTATATTAAATTAGGTAAGGAAGCAGGAGCAAAAGCATTTTTATCGAAACCATTTTCAGAAAAAGAACTTTTAACAGAAATAGAAAAATTAAATTTATAAACATAAAGGTCTAGCACGTAAGTTTTAGACCTTATTTTATATATTGGAGGTTTTGCTATGTTAGAGGATTTTGTTATTAGGGATATTGATGTGTCAGAAGTTTCGGAAGTACATAGATTAATTTATGAAACTTTTCATAGTCATGTATCTCCAGACTACTCAAGTAAGGGAGTATCTGTTTTTTTAGAATATATTGAAATTGAAAAAATAGAAGAAAGACTGAATAAGGGGCATGATATGTTTGTAGCTGTACATAAAAGCAAAGGTATAATAGGTGTAATTGAAATAAGAAATTATAATCACATGTCATTATTATATGTAGTACCTGAATATCATAAAAAGGGAATTGCTAAAAAAATGTTGAAAAAAGCAATTAAAGTGTGTAAAAAGGTGAATAAAGATTTATCATTTATATCTGCTAATTCATCGCCATATGCAGTGAAAATATATGAAAAATTAGGATTTAAAAAAGTATCGCAAGAGAAAATATCACTGGGAATTCCATTTACGCCAATGGAACTAAACGTGGACTGGAATTAATAAAATTTACTAAAATAGAAAGAGGGCTATCTTTTAAAATAGTCCTTTTTATGTAAGATTTAAGTATTCTGTAAAAAATACTACCAAACAATATGATCCTTTATTTTTTATATATAGTTTTAAATTATTTTTCTTATAATTTAGAGGAGTATATATTCATCTAACTTCTAAAAAAGAGTCTATAGAAAATGGAAGTTATCATTTGAGATATTTCACAAATATGGAATCAGATGGTATAATAAGGTTAATTAATAAAAATTATTGATGAAGATAACTTGTTCTTTAAGTCTTTATGAAATAACAAATAGTGATATAAAATAAGCTTTTATAGCATAGGAAAGGTATTTTTAGAAAGAGAAGGAATGAAGGAGAAGAAAATATGAAGAGATTATTTTTAGGCGTGCTTTTTATAGGGAGTTTAGCTTTTTCGGGGGAAAAAGAGTTAATTGATTATATAAAGTCACATAATCCTAAACTATCTGATAAAGAAGCACAATATATTTATAAAAATGTGGTGCATTATTCAAATGAATTTGATTTTGATCCTGTACTAGTATTTTCAGTTATGAAAACAGAAAGTAACTTTAGACATTCAACTGTTTCTTCAGCAGGAGCAAAAGGACTAATGCAGCTGATGCCATTCAATTTTGAAGAGTTCGGAGTTGATAATAGTATTCAAGGGAATATAAAAGGTGGAACAATTCACTTAAAAAGAGATTATGATAAAACAAAAGATATAACAAAAACTCTTGTTTGTTATAATGCTGGTTGTGCAAAATTAAAAAATAATCAGTGGCTAAAAATAAAGGAAACAACTAACTATATCGCTAAAATAGATAATATTTATCGCGAAATAAAAGACCTTTATTATGATAATGCGAGAGATAATAAAGAAAAAAAAGTAGAGTATCGCTTTGAGCCAAGAGAAGAAGTAGTGGTAGTAAAGGAAGAAAAACAAGAAAAATTTTTTAAAAATAAAATACGTTTTCTAAGGAAAGAAATAGGTATATGAAATAGTGCTGTATACTTCTTGTGCGCTTGTTTTGTTTTATTATTTATCCATATGAGAAAATATCGTTCGAAAAATAAAGAAAAAAGAAACTTAGAGAAACAAAAGCAACAAAAATTGAAGTTACGGAATTATAAGATGAAGCAGATAGAAGATTCTATAAAAAAACAACGAAAGCAAATAAAGAAAAATATTTTAGGTAATAAATATTAGAGGTGTCTTTTGAGAGGAAAATGGAAAATCCTTTACGTGAGTGGGATAAGTGGTAACTAAGTTTATGATTACTTATGTATTGAAGATATACATTCTTCTTTACATAAAATAAGCTTTCTATGATTTTTAATTTTGTCATAGAAAGCTTATTTTTTTATAACCCTTTTTACTAAGGTTTTATTATTGATTTTAATTTAATGTTCTTATTGCATATTTAAGTTATATGGTAAGTAGTAAAGTGGTTTAATAGAGTTTTGCTTTAAGAACTCCAGTTCACTTTGAACTCTTGGAATATCCATAATAGTAATGTTATTAGTAATTAAGCTTGATAATCTTTGTAAGAATTTATTATAATCTTCACTAATAAAAACTTCTTGGACACTATAGTTTGTAATATTTAAATCTTTTGCAAGGGCTTTAATAGTATCATCAAGTGTACCTATCTGATCAACTAAACCAATTTGCTTAGCTTCGTCTCCAAGCCAAATTCTTCCTTGTGCATATTCTTCCAGCTTTTCACTATTAATTCCTCTATTTTTCTCAACTCTTGACTTAAATTCTTTATATGTTTCAAGCATACTTTCTCTTAATTTATTAGTACTTTCATCACTTAAATTAACAAAAGGATCATAAAGATCTGTATACTTTCCTTTACTAATTCCGCTACTATTAATTCCTAAATTATTAGCAGCTTTGTCAAATTTTGGAACAACACTTACTACGCCTATTGATCCTGTCATAGTACTTGCATCAGCATAGACTTTGTCTCCAGCCATAGCTATATAGTAACCTCCAGATGCAGCAGTACTTCCCATTGAAACATATATTGGGATATTTAACTCTTGGAACATTTGATAGATAACTTCTGCACTAAGTGCTGAGCCGCCTGGAGAATTAATTCTAAGAACAATTCCTTTTAAGTTAGGGATTTTTCGAAGCTGTTTTATTTTTTCAGCAATATTCACAGGTGTAATTGCTATTGAATTACCAGTTTGTTCATCATAAAGAATAGGGCCTTCTGCATATATAACTGCAATTTTATTTTTATTTTCTGGAATATCAATTTTTGAAGTATAATCATAAATATCAATAGTGTCTCCATCTTTAATTCCCAGTCTTTGAAACATTTGTCCAGAATATTCTAATTTATCAATTAAACCAAGATCTCTTGCTTTAAAAGGTGTAAGAAAAGTGCTGTCTCCATTTAATATATCATTCATAAGTTTATTTTTATCAATTTTTCTAGCTGTTGAAATACGTTCAGTAAATAACTCAAGCCTTCTGTCTAAAATTCTTGTAAGTTCTACTTTTAATTCATCTGACATTGCAGTTTTAGTATAATTTTCACCATAAGATTTAAAATCTCCTATATGTATTACTTTAAAGTCAACACCGATTTTATCAAATAGATTTTTATAATATAAATCTGAGTAGTGATAACCAGTAACAGATAAATCAGCAGATGAAGATGGAATCATAATAATTTCATTTGCATTAATTGCCAGTGAATATTTATTATTATCTATATATGATCCATATGCATATATTTTTTTTCCAGCTTTCTTTATATTATCAAGTTTTGGAATTAATTCTTCAATTTGTGTAGAATTAAGAGATACTTGATCAAGGTTAATAATAACACCTTTTATTTTTGGATCTTTTGCTATGTAGTCCACCGAAGTAACTAATTCATGAAAATTCATATTATACTTTGAGTTAGAAAATAACTTATTATTTATTTTATCTTCTGTGGGATTATATGGATTTAATATAACATATGAATAATTTTTAGAAATCCCCTCTTTTTGTTCAGTAAAATTTTTAGCTGAAGAAACGAGGACTATTGTTATAATGGCTAATACTCCAATAACCAATATTAGTTTTAAAAAAAATGAGTATATTTCTTTTATAGTAAAAATAAAGAAACCTTTTATAAAATCAAAGAATTTCATTATACACCTCCTGAGCGTAGAGTATACCATTTATAAGGCAATTTATCAATTAAAATAATGGAAAAAATTAAAAAAATATTGTACAATTATAAAGTATTTTTGATACAATTTAATAAAATAAATTCAAGGAGTAAAAATGATAATTAAAGAAGTTTTTTATAAAGATATTTGGCATATAAGAAGAGTAGTTATGTATCCTGAAAGAGATTTGGAATATATTAAGCTGCCAGAAGATGAAGAAGGGATTCATTTAGGATTATATTTAGAAAATGAATTAGTTTCTGTAATATCTTTATTTATAAATGGCTATGAATTACAATTTAGAAAATTTGCTACTTTAGTGGAAAAACAAGGACATGGTTATGGAACTAAACTTTTAGAAAAAGTTTTAGAATATGCTAAAGAGAGAAAGATAAAGAGAGTATGGTGTAATTCAAGAGTGGAAAAAATAGATTTTTATAAGAAATTTGGATTTTCAGAAACTAAAGAAAAATATATAAAAGATGAAAGAGAATTTGTAATTATAGAGAAAATTTTGGTGTAATTGCTGTTGTAAAGTAGATATTTTTTTATGGAAAAAGAATAAACTAAAAGTTTATAGATCATTTACAAAGCATAGTTAAGAATAATTATCAAAAAAAATCCAAGAAAAAAGAGGCTCAAAAGGCCTCTTTCATTTATTTTGCTGTTATTTTAATTTCAACTCTTCTATTTTGTGCTCTTCCGTCAGCTGTAGAATTAGAAGCTACAGGTTGTTTACTTCCATAACCAGTTGCAGTGATTCTGCTGCTTTCTATACCATCTTGTTTTAGATAGTTAGCAACACTGTTAGCTCTATTTACTGATAAAGGATTATTTATTGCATCTGTACCTGTACTATCTGTGTGACCAGAAACAACAATAGTTGAATCTTTGTATTCTTTTAATACAGAAGCTATAGAGTTCAATGTATTAGTAAACTTAGATGATAGTGTACTACTGTTAGTAGCAAATGTAATATTTTCAGGAGCAGTTAATTTTATTTCTCCTTCAGCTGTTCTAGTAACATCTACTCCAGTACCTTTTAGTTCATCTCTTAATTTAGCTTCTTGTTTATCAAAAATATTTCCAACAACGGCACCAACCGCAGCTCCAGCAGCAGTTCCAATAACAGTACCTTTTGTATCTTTCCCGATTACTTGTCCAATAATTGCTCCAGCAGCAGCTCCAACTCCTGTTCCTATAGTTGTTTTACTAGCCTGTGTTTTTCCAGTTTCTGGATTTGTAGTTGTGCATGAAACTACAACTAAACTTAATATTGAAATTGCGATTAATTTATTTCTCATATTTGTTACCTCCCAAAAAGTCTTTGTAGTAATTATAACAGAAAATGCATTTGAATATACATAGAATTTACTTAGAAATATAAGCGAATACTATTTTTATTGATTTACTGCAGCAGTGAAAAGAATACCAATTATCGAGCTAAAAATAAAAGCACAGATATAAGATATAAGTAAAAAAACAAATGCTACCTTAGCAAAGTTTTTCTTATTTGGATTTACTGTTGGTGTGAAAAATCCCCAGATAATAAAAAATATAAAGTTAACAATAGGAATCATAGAGATTATTAATGTTATGATCCAATCCCCAACGGTTAGTACAGGTGCAAGTTCTTTGTTGTTATTTTCATTCATGATTTCACTCTCCTTATTAATATTTGTATTATTGTAAAGTTACCTTATTGCCTTAGTAAATATAATAATTTAATTATACAGATATTATATCATTTTATCTGAAAAATTAATAATATTATATTTTGAATGTATACATATGTTTTATATTTTATTTCGCATTTTTTTATGAGAGATTTTCAAAAAAATAGGAATTATAGCTATAAAAAAAAATTAAAAGCAGGGCTGTAAACATTAATACTAATAAAAATCTTTAAAAAAATACCCCTGATTTTAAAGGGTTTGTTTGGCTTTTGAAAAAAAAGTAAAAAAAAAGTAAAAAATAGTGTTGACGAAAGTTTTTTTTTATGATATTATTTTATTCGTCTTGAGAGAAACGAAAAAGCTTAAATGCAAGTATCTCAACTATGCGCCCTTCGTCTAGTGGTTAGGACCTCAGGTTTTCATCCTGGTAACAGGGGTTCAATTCCCCTAGGGCGTACCAAATGTACGGTCGCTTAGCTCAGTTGGGAGAGCACCTGCCTTACAAGCAGGGGGTCACTGGTTCGAGCCCAGTAGCGACCACCATTTAAAAATTTTATTTTAAGACAAAACTTATATCTATCTATGGGGGCGTAGCTCAGCTGGTTAGAGCGCTGGCCTGTCACGCCAGAGGTCGCGGGTTCGAGTCCCGTCGCTCCCGCCATAGAAAAAATATTAGGCATTTATGCCGCTTTAGCTCATTTGGTAGAGCAGCTGACTTGTAATCAGCAGGTGGTTGGTTCGAATCCGACAAGCGGCACCATTTAAAAAATTCCGGTGAGGTTCCCGAGCGGCCAAAGGGATCAGACTGTAAATCTGACGGCTCAGCCTTCGAAGGTTCGAATCCTTCTCTCACCACCATTTTTTTTTAAACAGATAATTTTGAAAATTATAAGAAGTATATTCCTAAGGAGGCTTATATATAATGGTTAGAAAGATAAAAAAACCAGGTGCTGCACAAGGCGGACAACAAGATATCATCAAGCAAGCTCAACAAATGCAACAAGAAATGTTAAAAATACAAGAAGAGTTAAAAGATAAGATCGTAGAAACATCAGTTGGTGGCGGAGCTGTTACTATAAAAGCTAACGGTCAAAAACAAATAACAGAATTGAACTTATCAATAGATATATTAAAAGATGCAGTTAATGAAGAAGATCCTACAATAGTAGCGGATATGATTTTAAGCGCTGTAAATGAAGTAATGGACAAAGCTGAAGAATTGGCTGAAAAGGAAATGGAATTAGTTACTGGTGGAGTTAACATACCAGGATTATTTTAAGAAATTAATTAATTTGAATATATACACCTTTCGGGGTGTTTTTTTTATTGCTACTTTATAGAAAGTCTAGTATACTTTAATGGAGTTATTTAAAATAAAATTTTATAATAGTACAATATTTATAGACCAAATAGATTGAAATTTGTAGTTTTGGCTTATAAAGGAAGTCAAAATGAATAAAATATATGTAGTAGAATATTAGTGAAAATATACAGGAGGTATATAATGAATGGTAAAGAAATAGAAATAGTTTTTTTGGATTATATAAAGAATAGAAAAGAAAAGGATATAGAAAGAATTTTCTTAAATGAATTTATAGAAGAGCTAAAAGATGGTAGAGAGTTATTTGATGGTTTTTTAGAGCAAGGCTTATTAAAAGAGGCTGATTCAAAAGAGAAATTAAACTTCTTAAAGGTCACAGAGCTAGCAGAAATAGCAGCAAAGTTAAAAATTCAAATATCAAATAAAAAAAATGAAATTATTGAAATGATTATTAACAAGTATGAAAATGGTAGTTTTGCTGAAGAATTAGATTTTAATGCTTATATAATCACGGAAAAAGGGCAGGTACTTATTGATGATTATCTTTCTGAAGCGAAAAAAAGTCAAGAAGAGAAATCTAAAAAAATCATTGAATTTGTTAAAAATAATGAAATAAAAGAGGCTTATGAATTAAATAAAAATGTTAAAGTATTTGGAATTCCTGATTTATTTAATAAAGAAGAGTGGAACTCAGAAGATTCAGAAGAGCTTTTTCTAAAGGCATTTGAAGAATTGGAAAAAATTAAATTTTCAAAATATATTGATAATAGTGAAGAGTTTATAAAAAGCTTTATATTATATTATAAATGTTCAAATCTAGATTATAAAAATAGAGGTATATATAAGGAATATTTTATAAAAGAAAATTTAGAAGGACCGCAGATAGAAAGAATGAAGCTGACTCATGGTAAAACAAAAAAAGTAGATGAAAAAGTCTTTGACGACTTTGAACAATTTATTAGTTTTAAAGTTAGCAGTGTTTTTGAGATAGAAAATTTGAAAATGCTTGAGATGAAATATAAAATTGATAATTCCGAATGTCCAATTCATAAAGAACAAAAGACAGAAGAAATTTATGAAGAAATAGGATGTAAATGTTTAGTTATGATTGATATGTAAAAATACCTGTAAAAGGTATTTTTATTTTTAGTAATTTATCTTCTAATGAAAAACTGAAAATACGGTGTTTTAGGAGTTTTTTGGTTGTACTACAGTAAAGACTAGCAAAGTGTACTAAAAAATGAAAATTAGAAAGAATAGAGCGTTTTTAAGGCTTGTATTTATGCAAAGCTGTAATTGAAATGAGGAAGTTCTTTTTGAATGCTAAAAAATTCAAGTATTTAAAAATAAAAAGAGAGAAAATAGATAAAAATAAAAGGGAATTTTAAATGCTTATCCTAACTGAAAAAAATAAAAAAATAAACTGCTGTATATTTTTGGAATGTCTCAAAAAACCAATAAAAAATGGACTTTTTAGAGTATTATTAACAGATAATAGATAAATGTAAAGAATCAAATATAAAAAATATATAATTACACAAATCACAGTAAAATAAAGGATAAAATTACATACTTATTTTAGTATATACAAATATTGAAAAAATCGATTGAATTTTTATAAAAATGTTTGTATACTACATGTAGAGTAAAACTTTAAAAGCGGACACTACATATAGTGTTTAGGAAAGGGATGTATAATATGAAAAAAATACTTAAATTTGAAAAAAATGATTGTAATCCATGTGCGATGGTATCTGATATACTGGATAAGAGTGGAGTTCAATATGAAAAAGTAAATCCATTTAATAGTCCAGAATTGGCGATGAAATATAAGGTTAGATCAGTACCCACTGTTATATTGGTTGATCAAGAACAAGAAATAAAAAGAACAGTAGGGTTTAAACCAGAAGAATTGCAGGAAATAATGAATTCTTTATAAATTTAGTTATGGTGACAAAGAGTGTTAATTATTAAAATTTATTTTATTTATAAATTTTGACTTTTAGTCACCTTTTATTATCTAGATAAAACGTAAAGAGAGTGAGGTTACAAAAATGAGATACATATATTATGACAGTAAAACAGGAAATGTGGAAAGATTTATTAATAAATTGAGACCATTAAAAAGTTGGGTATTTATCAAAATTAATGATGAAGTTATCGCTGAAAATAAAGGTCATTTGGTAACTTATACTACAAATTTTGGTGAAATACCATTAAATACACAAAAGTTTTTAGAAAAATATCATGATAAATTATTAAGTGTATCATCAAGTGGAAATATGAATTGGGGAAAGCTGTATTCACTTGCAGCAGATAAAATATCAGAAAGCTATAATGTTCCAGTATTGTTAAAGTTTGAATTATCTGGGCTAAAAACTGATGTAGAGCAATTCATAAATAGAGTGGAGGAAAAGTAATGATAACAAAAAAATGGATATTATTAAATAACGAGATTATGATAAAAAAGGATGATGAGTTTCAATTAGATAAGGATAAAAAGGCGGTAAAATCATATTTTCTAGACTATGTTAATAAAAATACTGTTTTCTTTTATACTTTAAAGGAAAAGATAGACTATCTAATAGAAAATGATTATTATATAAATTTATATGAAATGTATACTTTTGAAGAAATTCAAAAAGTATTTACTCTAATATATAATAAAAAATTTAGATTTCCATCATTTATGAGTGCATTTAAATTTTATCAAAGTTATGCACTAAGAGATGACTCAGGAGAAAAGTTTTTAGAGAGATATGAAGATAGAATAGCTGTGATATCACTGTATTTAGCTCAAGGAGATGTAGAACAGGCTTTAAAATATGCAGAGCTATTGATTAATCAGGAATATCAGCCTGCAACACCGACATTTTTGAACTCTGGAAAAAAGAGATCAGGGGAGTTGGTATCATGTTTCTTAGATGAAATAGGAGATAATCTAAATGGAATAGGTTATGCTTTTGATTCTGCCATGAAATTATCATCAATAGGTGGAGGAGTAGCCTTAAACATGTCTAAATTACGTGGAAGAGGAGAGTCTATAAAAGGAGTGGAAGGAAGAGCAAGTGGTGTTTTACCAATTATGAAAATATTAGAAGATATATTTTCATATGCTAACCAACTAGGACAAAGAGCAGGAGCAGGAGCTGCATATTTAAACATATTTCACTCAGATATAGAGGAGTTTTTAGACTGTAAAAAAATAAATGTGGATGAAAAAGTTAGAATAAAATCTTTATCAATAGGTGTAATAATACCAGATAAATTTATGGAATTAGCTGAAAAAGATGAACCTTATTATGTATTCCATGCGCATACAGTTTTTCTAGAATATGGTAAGTATTTAGATGACTTAGATATGAATGAAATGTATGAAGAGTTAATAGATAATCCTAATGTAAAAAAGAGAAAACTAAATGCTAGACATATGTTAGTAAAAATAGCACAAACACAAAAAGAAAGCGGATATCCATATTTATTCTTTAAAGATAATGCTAATAGAGACCATGCTTTAAAAGATATAGGAGAAGTGAAGTTTTCTAACCTTTGTACAGAGATAATGCAGTTATCGGAAGTATCTGATATGGGTACTTATTATGAGGAAGATACTATAAGAAGAGGTATCTCATGTAATTTGGGATCATTAAATATAGTAGCTGTAATGGAAAATAAGAGAATAAAAGAATCTGTTAAAGCAGCAATGGAGTCATTAACTATAGTTTCAGATCTAACAAATATAGACATGGTTCCATCTATAAAAAAAGCAAATGAGGAACTACATAGTGTTGGATTAGGAGCAATGAATTTACATGGATTCTTTGCAAAAAACTTTATTATGTATGAAAGTAGAGAAGCACTTGATTTTTGTAATGTATTTTTTATGACAGTAAACTATTATTCAATAGAAAAATCAATGGAAATAGCAAGAGATAGAAAAGTTACATTTAAGGATTTTGAAAAATCTGAGTATGCAAAAGGAACATATTTCGATAAGTATACTGAAACTGAGTATCTGCCGAAAACAGAAAAAGTTAAGGAATTATTCGAAGGTATGCATATCCCAACTAAAGAAGACTGGGAATTATTAAAAGAACAGGTTATGGAAAATGGAATGTATCATGCCTATAGATTAGCAGTGGCACCGAATCAGTCAACGTCTTATATATTAAGCTCGACAGCTTCTGTAATGCCTATTGTAGACACTATTGAAGTAAGAGAGTATGGAGACAGTACAACTTTTTATCCAATGCCTTACTTAACAAATGATAATTATTTCTTCTATAAATCTGCATATGATATGGATCAAAAAGAATTGATAAAATTAATATCTGTAATACAAAGACACGTAGACCAAGGTATTTCAACAATACTTTATACAAATAGCAGCGATAATACAAGAGATTTAGCTAAATACTATGTATACGCGCATAAAATGGGATTAAAATCGTTATATTATACAAGAACTAGAAAAGGAACAATAGATGAATGTGTTTCTTGTGCGGTTTAAAAAATGAAAGGTGGTAAAAATATGGAAAAATACACTGCAGTAAATTGGAATACTCCAGAAAATGATTATGTAGAAATGTTTTGGGAACAAAATTTAAAGCAATTTTGGATAGATACAGAATATATTCCTTCGAAGGATATAGATTCTTGGAACGGTTTAGAACAACCAATGAAAGAAGCCTATAAAATGGCTTTAGGAGGGCTTACTCTATTAGATACATTACAAAGCCATACTGGTATGCCTAAGGTAATAGATCATATAGATTCATTACAAAATAAATCAGTATTATCATATATGTGTATGATGGAAACAATACATGCAAAGTCATACTCAACAATATTTACAACTGTGGCAACTACACCAGAGATAAATGAAATTTTTAATTGGGTTCAAGAAAATGAACATTTACAATTTAAAGCAAGAACTATAGATTCTTATTATAGAAAGTTAGATAAGAAAGATGCTAGTCCAGAAGAAGTTTTTATGGCATTAAGTGCATCTGTACTATTAGAAACATTTTTATTTTATAGTGGATTCTTCTTACCTTTATGGTTATCTGGGCAAGGTCAGATGGTTGCTAGCTGTGATATAATTAAAAAAATAATAGCTGATGAGTCTATTCACGGAGTATTTGTAGGATTACTTGCACAGGAAATTTTTAGAAAATTTTCAGCTCAAGATCAAGAAAGAATAGAAAAAAATCTAAAAGATCTTATGTATGTTTTATATGAAAATGAATTAAAATATACAGATGAAGTATATACAGAAGTTGGATTATCTGGTGATGTAAAAGAATATATAAGATATAATGCAAATAAAGCCTTAATGAATTTAGGTTTTTCAGAAGAGTTTGAAGTTAAAGAAGTAAATCCTATAGTTTTAAATGGATTAAATGTAGAAACAACACAACATGATTTTTTCTCTAAAAAGTCTACTAACTATGAAAAAGCATTAGAGATTGTTCATTTACATGATGATGATTTTGATTTTGGAGTGGATACAGATTTAGATATATAAAATATTAAAATACACTATTTTGGTGTATTTTTTTTATATAAATCTTATAAATTAGTATTTTATACTAAAATATTATATATATGATTAAAAAACAAGGAAAATGGTGTTGACAATTGGTGGAATAAGTGTTATAAAATAAAGACTGATTTATGAATGAGGGGTGGTAATAAATGGATCTACAGAGGGTTAAAATAAAAAACTTAGATGAAAATTTTTTGAAAGATTATCTCAGATTGTCACAAAAAGCTAGAGAGTTAAATAAATCTGTTGGTGCACCTATATTTAAGGTTTCTATAAACATGACAGATTTAGAAATGACAATTAAAGATAGAATTTCAGCTGTGTATGAGAAAAGAGACAGATAGAATTTTTAGAGAAGCTGATATAATGCAAGAAAAACTTAATGAGGGGAGGTATTTAGAGTTAATGCTTTAAAAGAAAATATAGAAATGACAAAGAATACTAAAATCATTAGAGAAGAAAAAACATCTGAGTCACTTCCAAAAGAGGTGATTCAGAATTTAAGCAATGAACAGAGAGAAAAAATGGTAAATAACTTTATAGATCAATCAGCAAAGGATTACGAACTGGAATTGGAAGTTATGAGAGTAGCAAAAGATTTGGCAAAGGATAGAAATAATAAAGTATTTATATTACTAATAATTGCAATTATTGCTTTTATAGCGATTATTGTAATGTGTTTGATATTTGGAAATCCAAGTATTATATCTGAAATTTTAAAGGTCTTCGTGAGTTTTCTGGGAGGAATGGGAGTAGGGAGAGCGTTAGGGATTTTTAAGAAGGAGTATTAGAGATAGTTTTATTGTGGCAAAATAATAATAAGTTATAAAAAAAATGCTGTATTTTTCAATATTTAGTGAAATACGGTAGTTTTTTATTAATAAGGAGAATAAATTTAATATTTAAACTCTTAAAATGAAAAATCAAGTGAACTTTGAATATGCTAATAAATATGTTAGAATAAGAAAAAAAGGAGATGTAGGATAAATGACCAAATTATTAGATATGAAAATTTATGAAACTGTAAAAGAAATCCTGAAATCTTCACAAAATAGATCATATATTACAGTAAATAATATTATGGTAGATGCATATTGGAATATTGGTAAAATAATAATTGAAGCACAAAATGGAAATGAAAAATCTGAATACGGAGAATCTTTAATAAAAAATTTATCTAAAGAACTATCTAAAGAATTTGGAAAGGGATACTCAATTTCTAATTTATCATACATGAGACAATTTTATAATGAGTTTCCAACTTTTAATTCTAAAATTAATAAATTAAGTTGGACACACTATAGGCTCTTATTAAAAGTAAAAAATAAAATAGCACAAAATTTTTATTTTGAAGAGAGTATAAGAGAAAAGTGGAGTACAAGACAGTTGGAAAGGCAAATTAATACATTTTTTTATGAAAGAATGCTTTCTAATAAAAATAAGAATTTAGTTATAAATGAAACTAAAAATAAAGAATCAGCTAAGGGGATAGATGATTTTATTAAAGATCCATACATACTTGAGTTTTTAAATTTAGAAAATAAAAATTATATTTATGAAAAAGATCTTGAAAATGCATTGTTAGAACATTTACAGAAATTTTTATTAGAACTTGGGAAAGGCTTTTCATTTGTAGCAAGGCAAAAAAGAATAAATTTTGATGGAGAAAATTTTTATATTGATCTTATTTTTTACAATTATATATTGAAATGTTTTGTAATAATTGATTTAAAAGTAGAAAAATTGAGCCATCAAGATTTAGGACAGATGCAAATGTATGTGAATTACTACACGAGAGAAATGATGAATCAAGGAGATAATCCACCAATTGGAATAGTTCTTTGTTCAGAAAAGTCAGATTCAGTAGTAAAATACACTCTTCCAGAAAATAATACACAAATTTTCGCTTCGAAATACATGCTGTATTTACCAACAGAAGAAGAATTAAAAAAAGAACTGGAAAAAGAAAGAATTTTAATAGAAACTGAAAAAGCTTTAGAAATTTCTAATATATAGATTTATCACGCAGTGCGTGGAGAATTCAAAAAAAGAAAGAAATATTAGAAATGCAAATGAAGTAGTAGAAAATGTTTCTTATTTAGTGGTATTTCATGAGAAGAGAAAATTTTCTTTAAAAGATGGAACTTGGCAAGAAAAAGGCTTAACTTATCCAAGTATTATAGATTTAGACTTAGATACATATTTATACTTGATTGATAAGGAAAAACTACAATAAATACAAAGCAAGTACAATTGTATGCATTGAAGAAATCTTAGAAAATCAACACAAAATTGCTATACGAATTTATTTTCAAATGGCAATTTTTTTATTGATAAGAAAGTATTAATAGTATGCGAAGAGCTGAAAGAAATAGCTTCAAACTTTTTAAATAAAGAAATTTATTTTATATATGAAATAATAAATATGATATAATATAACAAAGAGTGAATTATTTAAGAAATAAAATTTCTGTGTAGATATTGCAATAAATTTAGTAATATACAATAGAATATAAGATAAGATATAAATTTTGAAAATATTTTTTTGATAAAATTTTATAAAAATTAAAGTAAGTAAAAATGAAATATATAATAAAAAATAGAAAATGAGGTGTTTAAGATGTTAGATTTAGAAAAAATCTATAAAAAAATTGATGAAAGATACGAAGAGATAGTAAGTATAAGGAGGCATCTACACATGTATCCGGAGTTATCTTTTCAGGAGGCTAAAACTGCACAGTATATTATTGATTTTTATAAGGGGAAAGATGTCACTGTAGAAACAAATATTGGCGGAGGAAATGGTGTAATAGTAACATTACACGGTGGAAAAACAGGAAAAACTGTAGCAATAAGAGCTGATTTTGATGCACTTCCTATTCAAGAAGAAAATGAAATTGAATATAAGTCAAAAAATCCGGGAGTTATGCACGCATGTGGTCATGATGGTCATACTGCTTACTTGATGATACTTGCAGACATTCTAATTGGAATGAAAAATGAAGTAGAGGGAACAATAAAATTTGTTCATCAACCAGCAGAAGAGACTCCACCTGGAGGGGCAAAAACAATAATGGAGTCAGGGAAACTAGATAATGTAGATGCAATATTTGGAATACATGTAATGACTATGGCACCAACAGGGACCGTAGCATATCATTCAGGAATTACACAGGCTGCTAGATCATACTTTAATATAAGAATAAATGGAAAAGGCGGTCATGGATCAACACCACATTTATCAAATGATTCTATCGTTGCAGCGGCACAATTTGTAACATCAGTTCAAACTATAGTGAGTCGAAGAGTTGATCCATTAGAAACAGCCGTGGTTACTATAGGTTCTTTTGATGGAAAAGGATCATTTAATGTAATAAAGGATCACGTCTTTTTAGAGGGAGATGTACGTACTTTATCAACAGAAGTGAGAGCACAGGTCAAGGAAGAGTTTGAAACTATATTAGATGGAATAATGAAAGCTTATAAATGTACTTATGAACTAAATTATTCACATGATTATCCAGTATTAGTAAATGATCCAAAGATGACAGAGCTCTTAGTTAATTCACTAAAGAACTCAAGAATAAGTGAAATAAAGGGCCTTGTAGATTCTGGTCAAGTAACTGGTTCAGAAGATATGTCGTATTATTTAGAAAAAATACCTGGTTCATATTTCTATGTAGGGGCACAACCAGAAGGAGATGTATGGTACCCACATCATCATCCTAAATTTAATATAAATGAAGAGAGTCTGCGCATTTCAGCTAAAAGTATGGCTTGTGTAGTAAAAAACTTTTTAGAAGGATAAATTTAAGAGTTTATTTTAAAAATGTAGAAATAAGATATGAATTTTGAAAGGAAACAGAATGAAAATAGAAAGTCCAATAATAAGTGTGGCACCTATGGTGGATAAAACAGACAGGTATTTTAGAAATTTTGTTAGAATGATAAATAAAGATGTGCTGTTGTATACAGAGATGATAACTGCACAGGCTATTTTACATGGGGACTTAGAGAGAGTTTTAGGCTTTGATGAGGTAGAACATCCAATATCACTTCAAATAGCTGCTACTAACCCTAAGGAAGCTTATGAAGCAATAAAGATAGCAGAAAATTATAATTATGATGAAATAAATTTAAATGTGGGATGTCCATCAGACAGAGTATCAGGAAATATGATGGGGGCTTCTTTAATGGCGTTTCCTGAATTAGTTTTAGAGATAATTGAGGCAATAAAAAGAGCTTCTAAGAAACCTGTTACTATAAAGCATAGAATAGGAATAGATGGGAAGAATATTTTACCAAGTAGTGTGAAGCGAACATTATTGGATAAGTATGAAGATATGATAAATTTCATAAATATAATAGAAAAAGCAGATTTAACAAGATACACAATACATGCAAGAATAGCTGTTTTAGCTGGTTTAGACCCTAAGCAAAATAGAGAAATTCCACCACTTCGTTATAATGAAATATATAATTTGAAAAAAGAAAGATCAAATCTTCAAATTGAAATAAATGGGGGAATAAAAAAGGTAGAAGAAATAGAAACACATCTAAAACATGTAGATGCTGTAATGATAGGAAGAGAATTTTATGAAAATCCGATGATACTAGCTGATTTAAATAGGTTCTATGGTAAGGAAGAAAATAAAATATCAAGAGAAGAAATAATAGAGAAGTTATTGATTTATGTGGAAAAGATGGAAAAGAATAATGAAAGAGCACATTTATTGTTAAGACATACACAAGGACTTTATCATAATGTGAAAGGAAGTAAATATTGGAAAAATTCCATTAATATAACTAATATAAAAAATAGCTCAGCAAGTGATATTTTAAAAGATATTTTGAAAACTATCGATGAAAGAAAAGACTGATAAAATAGGAGTTTCCTGAAAATAAATATAAATTTACAGGGAACTTTCTTATTAGAAAAAAGTCTCAAAATGTGTCAATAAGAAAAAAACTTTGAAATACAAATAATTTTCTTTACTTGACAAATATATAAAATAATGTAAAATATGAACTATAATAATGAGTGGAATTTTTAAATCACATAAAGTAAAATTTTCACAATAAAGGGAGATGGAAGATTATGAAAATCGTTGTAGTAGGTTGTACACATGCAGGAACGGCGGCAATATTAAATGCTAAAAGAATATATCCAGATGCTGACATAGTGGTATTTGAAAGAAATGATAATATATCATTTTTATCATGTGGAATCGCGTTATATGTAGGAGGAGTTGTTAAAGATCCAAAAGGATTATTTTATTGCTCACCTGATGAATTAAAAAAATTAAATGTAAATACAAGAATGAAACATGACGTGACTAGTATTGATATAAAAGGTAAAAAAGCGATAGTTAAAAATATCGAAACAGGTATAGATTTTGAAGAAACTTTCGATAAATTAATTATTACTTCTGGTTCATGGCCAATTATACCAAGAATAGAAGGTATAGACTTTGAAAATATTTTACTTTCTAAAAACTTTAATCATTCAAATGAGATTATTGAAACTGCAAAAGGGTCTAGCAAAGTAGTTGTTGTAGGAGCTGGATACATTGGAGTAGAATTAGTAGAAGCATTTAGAGAAGAAGGAAAAGAAGTAGTTCTTATAGATGCAGAAGATAGAATCTTAAGTAAATATTTAGATAAAGATTTTACTGATGTAGCAGAAAAGACTTTTAAAGAAAATGGAATTGTAATAGCTACAGGTGAAAAAGTAGTTAAATTTGAAGGACAAGATGGAGCAGTAAAGAGAGTAATTACAGATAAAAATACTTATGAGGCAGACATGGTTATTATGAGTGTAGGTTTCAGACCAAATACTGATATATTTAAAGGTCAGCTAGATATGCTTCCAAATGGAGCAATAAAAGTAGATGAATATATGAGAACAAGTGATAAGGATGTAATGGCAGCAGGAGATTGTTGTTCTGTATTCTATAATCCAACAAGAGAATTTATGTATATTCCATTAGCTACAAATGCTGTAAGAATGGGGACATTAGCAGCTATAAACTTAACAGAAAACAAAATTAAACATCCAGGAACACAGGGAACATCTGGAATAAAAATATATGAAAACAATATGGCTTCTACAGGAATAACAGAAGAAGAAGCTCAGAAAAAAGGAATAGATGTGGACTATGTTTATGCTGTAGATAACTATAGACCAGAATTTATGCCTACATATGAAAAAGTTACTTTAAAAGTAGTTTTTGAAAAAGAATCAAGAAGAATAATTGGAGCACAGCTAAACTCTAAAGCTGATTTAACTCAATCAATTAATACAATATCTGTATGTATACAAAATAATATGACAATTGATGAATTAGCTTTTGTAGATTTCTTTTTCCAACCACACTTCAATAAACCTTGGAATTTTATAAATCTAGCAGGATTAAATTCATTAAAATAGGTAGAAATATAGGAATAGCTTTTTAAAGCTGTTCCTTTTTAAAATTTATTATAAAAATAGGAGGCAATATTATGGTAGTAGTAACAGCAAAAATGTTTTTTAAAGAGGATGGAATAGAGGAAGGGAAAAAAATCCTTGAGGAGTTAGTAAAGAAAACAAATGAAGAAGATGGATGTATAGAGTATAAAGCATATGTAAGTAATGAAAATAAGTTAGATTTAGTAATAATTGAGAAATGGGAATCAAACGCTCACTTAGATGCACATTCTAAAAGTAAGCATTTTACAGAGTTATTACCAAAGTTAGGTGCTTTCACATCTAAAGAGCCAGAAATTTCTACTTATTCTATTTTATTTTAAAGGATTAGCTTAGCTGGATTATTAGCAGAAAATTGTTATAGAAAATGAAACTCTTATTTTTTATAGTAAAGGTCTGCTTTTTTATTGAATATTTTTATGTTTGTGTTATAATTAAGTGTAAATTGTGAGGTTTTCAGGAAAAGTAAAAATAAAGGGAATGGGTGAAAATTTATGATGAAGTCAAACTTGAGAATTTTAATGGCTGAGAAAGAAATAAGAAGTATTAGTGAGTTACAAAGAATAACTAAAATTAGTCGCGGAACCTTAGAAAAATTATATGCATCTGAAAGATTAGACACCGTTAGTTTAAAGTTTATAGAAATTTTATGTGTATTTTTTAAGTGCGGAATTGAAGAATTAATAGAAAAATGTTAGTTTAACCTTGAATGAGAAGTGTAAAAATTACTAATTCAAAAATATTTTTGCATTTCCCTACACCAGCCCCTAAAAACATGCTATAATAAATTAAATAATTTTTATTGGAGGAATTATGAAAAAACTAAAAGAGAAGGTATTATCAGAAGGAAGGGTTTTGAAAGGTTCCATTTTGAAAGTAGATTCATTTTTGAATCATCAAGTAGATGTGGAATTGATGAAAGAAGTAGGAGAGGCATTTGCCGAAGAATTTAAAGATAAGGGCATAACTAAGATTATCACAATTGAGTCTTCTGGAATAGCTCCAGCAGCAATGACAGCTTTAGTTATGGGAGTTCCAATGGTTTTTGCTAGAAAGAAGTTATCTTTAACACTAAGTGAAGGACTGATCTCAGCAGAAGTAAAGTCTTATACTAAAGGTGAGGTAAATACAATTTCAATTTCAAGTGATTATATCAATGAAAATGATAATGTACTGTTAATCGACGATTTTCTAGCTAAAGGAGAAGTAGTGAAAGGCCTTATTGAAATAGTAAAAAAATCTGGAGCAAAAATAGCAGGTGTTGGAATTGTAATAGAAAAAGCATTTCAAAATGGACGTAAATATGTAGTAGATGAAAACATACCAATAGTTTCATTGGTTAGAATAGAATCTTTGGAAAATAATGAGATAAAACTATTAGAAAAATAATTTTAAATAAATATTATAAATAATAAAATAGAATACCCCCAATTTCTAGAAAATTTAGTTATGAGGGTATTTTTTTATACAAAAAAATATGTATAGAGAAGCTTAAAAATCCCAAATAATTTTCAAAAAATTTTTCAAATTTTGGGATCAATTGTTAGTTTGAAGGTTATTAATAAGAAAGTAGAGCCTAAAAGTCCATTGGATTGTGGACAGAGATTAGTATTTTTTATATGAAAGAATAATGCTATTATCTAAACATGCTGAAAAGATAGGAGGTGAAAACTAAATGTATTCATTGTTATCAAGGCAAAAAGAAATTATAATTTATCTTATAAATCAAAATGATTACAGTCCAGTAAAATATATAGCAGATATTATCAAAGTTTCAGAGAAAACAGTATATAGAGAGCTGAAAATTATAGAAGAATATCTGAAAGAAAAATATATTAAAATGGAAAAAAGACCAGGAATAGGGATAAAATTATTAATCACAAAAGAACAAAAAATGAAACTTAATTTCGAACTTCACTTAAATAAGGAAAAAGTAGTTGAACACATGTCTATAGAATCGAGAAGATTAAAGATATTTTCTGAATTACTTAGCAATTCTCCCAAAAGATACTCAATACAAAGCCTATCAGATAAATATTATATAAGTAGAGCATCCATTGTAAATGATTTGAAAGATATAGAAAGTAGAATTAAACCATATAATCTACAATTAGAAAAAAGTCAACATGGAACAAAATTAATAGGTTCGGAGATAGATATTAGAAACGCTATGGTAAGTCTTATTAATGAACTAATAACTTTTAATAGAGGGAGAAATACAGAATCAATTTCAGAACGAATTGATAGTATAACATTACATGAATTATTTAATCAATTTGGAAAAGATGATTTCTGTATAGTAGAGACATTGCTGCAAGATATAGAGAGTGAAATGAACTATACAATAGGTGAAGTTTATTATATCAACATAATAACACATATATTGATTTTAATAAGAAGGTTAAAGGATGGGAATAAGTTATATAAAGAAAATAACAGAAAAATCAAAGTTATGGATAAAAAAATTTATAAAGTATCAGAGCAAACGGCAAATAAAATATCAGAAATATTTGAAATTATTATTCCAAAAGAAGAAGTATATTTTATTTATCAGTATTTAGTCTCTTCTGGAGTTGGAATTACCTCTTTAAATTTTGAAACAAAAAAGTTATTAAATGATACAAGCCCAGAAATAATAGAAATTACAGAAGAGATAATAAAAAATGTTTCAAAAATAATTCAGTTTGAGCTAAAAACAGATAACCAGTTGTATGAAAGTCTGATCTTGCATTTAAAGGCTATGATGAACAGGCTTAAATATAGCATAGTTATTAAAAATCCTATTTTAAATGATATAAAAGAAGAATTTCCTGCAATATATAGTTTAATAAGTTTAGTTATTTTAAATATATCTAGGAAATATCAAATAAGTACTGTGAGTCCAGATGAAATTGGATATTTGACTTTATACTTTCAAGCAGCAGTAGAACAAAATATGAAACAAAAAAAAGTACTTGTGGTATGTTCAAGTGGAGTAGGCTCATCTCATTTATTAAGAAGTCGGATTAAGCACTCGTTTCCAGAATGGGATATCGTGGATATTATACCTCTGAATTACTTAAAAGAAAAATATAATTTAGATGAGATTGACTTAATAATTTCTACAGTTAAAATCCCAGAATTGAATATACCTGTAGCTTATGTAACAGCATTATTTAATGAAAATGATGTACGAAATGTAACAGAGGTTTATGTGAAAAATGCTCTTAAGGATAAGAAAGAAAATTTTTCATTTGAAATAATAAAACAGTTTTTATATAAAAAATATATTTATATTGAGAGTGAAATATCTTTAGAAGAAATAAATACATATGATTTGATTAATATTATTGCTAAAGAAAACTGTACAAAAAAGAAAAATATAAATAATTATATTTCGAGAACTGATATAAGTGATAAATTTTCTGTTTATTTAATAGATAAAAAAATAGTAAAAAAATCTTGTATTGGAATAAAGATAAAAAATAATAGCTCAAGTAAATATAAGATAGATATAATTATTGCAGTAAAAAATAATGATGACAATGACAGTCAGTTATTGAGAGAGATATTTGAACTATATAATAATAATGATTTATTAAAAGAAATATGTGCTTGCAAAAATATTAATAAAATTATAAGACTTATAAATTTAAGTTAGAAGGGATAAATATGGACATAACAAAAGTCATAAATGAGAATATGATTAACCTAAACTTGAAGGGAAGAACAAAAGAAGAAGTGTTAGATGAAATGTCCGACTTGCTTTTTGAGCATGGAGTATTAACTTCAAAGGAAGAGTTTTTAAAAGATGTTTATTTAAGAGAAGCAGAGGGGCAGACTGGTTTGGGAAATTATGTAGCTATTCCTCATGGGAAGTCTAATAGTGTATTAAAGACATCGCTTGCTATTGGAAGAACAACTAATGATATTGCTTGGGAGACACTGGATGGAAAGCCAGTAAGATGTATAATATTATTTGCTGTAAGAGCTATAGATAAGACTACTGTGCATATAAAACTCCTTTCTCAAGTGGCAGAAGCTTTAGCAGATGATGATGTAGTGGAAGAACTTTTAACTAAGAAAAATCCTAAGGAAATAATAGAACTATTTAAGGAACAGGAAATAAAGGAGTGATAAATAAAATAGGAGAAATGGGAGATGAAAATTATGAAAATAGTAGGAGTGGCAGCATGTACTGCTGGAATAGCACACACTTATATAGCTAAAGAAAAGTTAATTAAGGGCGCTAAAATGAGAGGGCATGAAATAAGGGTGGAAACACAGGGCACTATAGGTACGGAAAATGAGTTAACAAGAGAAGAAATAGCAGCAGCAGATGTGGTGATTTTAGCTGTAGATATAAAAATAGGTGGAGAAGAAAGATTTAAAGGGAAAAGAATAGTACGTGTAAAGACTGAAACAGTTATAAAATCACCTGTTAAATTTATAGAAAAAGTGGAAGAACAACTAAATGGTACTGCTCAATAAATTTTATTAATTAAAAATTAGGAGGAGTGTAGTTATGGGAAGTAAAGGTGAAGAAATAAAAAAGCATTTATTAACAGGGATATCTTATATGATTCCATTAATAGTTGCAGCAGGTATTTGTATTGCTTTAGGTCAGATTTTAGGTGGAACAAATGTTGGAGAAAAAACAGGGACTATTCCATACATGATAAACCAAATTGGTGGCTGGGGTATGGGAATGATTGTACCAGTAATTTGTGCAGCTATAGCTTATTCTATTGCTGACAGACCAGGAATAGCACCGGGTTTAATAACAGGTCTTGTATGTTCACAGATAAAAACAGGATTTATAGGAGGAATGCTAGGTGGTTTTTTAGTAGGATATATAGTATTAGCAATAAAAAAATATATAAAACTTCCGAAATCAATGCAAGGGTTGATGCCTATAATGATAATTCCAGTACTGGCAACTCTAATAAGTGGTTTAGGGATGTATTTGATAATTGGGCAGCCTATAGTGTGGCTACAAGAGGTTTTAACTAACTTTCTGAATAACATGAGAGGCGGTTCAAAATTTGTATTAGGAGCTATTTTAGGAGCAATGGCAACTTTTGATTTTGGAGGTCCCGTGAATAAAACGATGTCTTTATTTTCAGACGGCCTTTTAATTGATGGAATTTATGGACCTGAAGCCGTAAAGTTTATAGGATCTATAATTCCTCCATTTGGAATAACCTTATCATATTTTTTAACTAAAAACAAATATACGAAGGCTGAAAAGGAAGCACTAAAAGCAGCATTTCCTATGGGAATTTGCATGATTACAGAAGGTGTAATACCTATAGCAGCAAGAGACTTAGTAAGAGTAGTTGGATCATGTGTAGTTGCTTCAGCAATAGCAGGAGGGCTAGCGATGACATGGGGAGTTGGAAGCCCTGTACCTCATGGAGGAATGTTTGTAGTTCCATTATTTGAAAAGCCGTGGCTATTCTGTTTGGCTTTATTGATAGGAACAGTAATATGTGGTGTAATGTTATCTCTTTGGAAGAAACCAGTAACTGAGGAAGATGAAGAGTTTGAGGATTTAGATAATAAAAATATTTCAAGTGATGATATTTCATTTACTTTAGAATAGGAAAAATTAATAAAAGAGGTGTTTAAGATGCTTGTTTCAATGAAAGAAATGCTTAATGATGCCAATGAAAAAAATTATGCAGTATTAGCTATTAATTGCTTTAATTTAGAAACTGCAAGGGCTGTGGTCGAGGCAGCAAAAGAAAAAGAAGCACCAATAATATTAAATATTGTTCAGGAACATTTTGAAGAACATGCAAAAGCTGAATTAATGGGGTCTTTAGTAAAGACTTTATGTGAAAATTCTAATATACCAATAGCTTTGAATTTAGATCATGGTAAAAATTATGAATCTTGTATTTATGCTCTTAGGTATGGATTTACCTCTTTGATGATAGATGCCAGTATTAATTCATTAAAGGAAAATATTGATATTACAAAAGAAGTAGTGAGATTAGCCAGTCCAATTGGAGTTAGTGTAGAGGGAGAACTTGGGCATATAGGTTCTAGTGGGAATTATGAGAAAGAGAAACAAGAAAATTTATATACTAATATTGATGAAGTAGAAGAGTTTTTTAGAAAAACTGGGGTAGATGCATTAGCAATATCATGTGGAACCGCACATGGATTATATGAAAGTGGTGTAGAACCAATAATAAATTTTGAATTAATAAAAAAAATTAAAAATAAAGTACAAAAGCCTTTAGTACTTCATGGGGGTAGTGGAGCAGGAGAGGGAAATATAAGACGAGCTGTTTTATGTGGAATTAATAAAATAAATGTAGGAGCAGATATTTTTAAAGCTGGAAGAGTAAAAATATATAGTGAGTTAAAAGAAAATTCTAAAGCGGATTTATTTGATTTAATGAAAAAAATGGAAGCAGCATGTAAAAATGAAATATTAAGATATATAGAATTATCAGGTTCAAAAGGACAAGGGAATAATTTTAAAAATGTATAGAAAACTATTAATACAGATGTAGCTTTATTAATAGAGAGATACTAATATTTTATAAAAAATGAGGAGATGGATGTAAATGTTATTAACAATGAAAGATTTATTAGCAGTAGCTAAGGAAAATAAATTTGCAGTGGGAGCATTTAATGTGGCAGATAGTACGTTTTTAAGAGCAGTAGTAGAAGAGGCTGAAAGACAAAAATCACCTGCAATTATAGCAATTCACCCAACAGAATTAGAATTTCTAACTGATGAGTTTATAACATATGTAAAGCATAGAGCTTATGATAGTGATGTACCTTTAGTAATTCACTTAGATCATGGTGGAACAATACAAGAAATTTTAAGAGCAATAAGATGTGGTTTTACCTCTGTTATGATAGATGGCTCTACTTTGCCTTATGAGGAAAATATAGCTATAACTAAAAAAGTAGTAGAAATTGCTCATGCTGTGGGAGTATCAGTAGAAGGTGAATTAGGAACAATAGGACAAACTGGAAATTCAATAGAGGGTGGAGTAAGCGAGATAACATATACTGATCCAAGTCAGGCAGAGGACTTTATAAAACGAACAGGTGTAGATACATTAGCTATAGCTATTGGAACTGCTCATGGTATTTATCCTAAAGATGTACAACCTAAATTACAAATGGATATTTTGAAAAAAATAAATGAAATAGTAAAAATTCCTTTAGTTTTACATGGTGGTTCAGCGAATCCAGATGAAGAGGTTGCAGAATCTGTAACATTAGGAGTTAGTAAAATTAATATTTCTAGCGATATGAAGTACGCTTATTATAAAAAAGCAAGAGAAATTTTATCAACAACTGAATGGTGGGATCCTAATGTTATTTATCCTGATTGTATTATAGAAGCACAAAAAGTTATTAAGTATAAGATGGAACTGTTTTCTTCAGTTGGAAAGGCTTCTTTATATAAGTAAGAAGTAAGAGGTTTTTTATAAGTAGTTTAATCATGGAATAAGATTATATGTGAAGGAGAGGTGTGTATTATTTTAAATTATAAACTTTATAGTGAAGTAAAAAAAAGCATTTTAGAGCTTTATAATAAAGCAAATATCATATTAACAGAAGAGGAAAAAAATAAATTAGAAATAGTTGATTTTGGCTTAAATGATATTTATAATGAGGGACTACAGTTAATTATATATGTAAATAATGAAAGATATTGTGCTAAAGAAATGGTGTTACTTCCAAAACAGGCATGCCCAGAACATAAGCATCCTACAAGAAAAAATGGCGATACAGGTAAGCAGGAAACATTCAGATGTAAGTATGGAATGGTCTATCTTTATACAGAAGAAGAGAATGGTAAGGGAGATATTCAAAAACCTGAAAGAAACAGTAAGTATTATACTGCTGAAAAAAGAATAGTATTATTTCCAGGAGATCAATATACAATACCAGCAAATACAAAACATTGGTTTAGAGCAGGAGAAGAGGGGGCTGTAATAACTGAATTTTCATCTAATAGTGAGGATTCCAGTGATGTTTTTACAAATCCAAATATCATAAGGTAAGTATAGAAAAAATGAGAATGAATTTATTCTCATTTTTTTATAGAAATAGTTTAAATATTTAAAAAATTACTTTCTCATTAGTCAGAAAAATGATAAACTAGAGAAAATATATTAAGGAGAAGGTAGAATATGAAAAATGTTATTAAAATATTTCTTTTAACAATTATGAGTTTATTTATTGCTGTTGCTGCTGAAAATACAGAAGTAAATGGATCACCAAAGCTTTCAGAGATAGAGTATAAGAGTATTATTGTGAATGGAAATAAAGAATTTAAACTGGAAAAACCTGTTTTTAAAGATAATGTAAAGTATGCAGAGGTAAATAAGAAAATCAATGAAATAGTTGATGAAAAAAAATGGAGTAAATATGAAAAGGAATTAGCAAAAGAGAAGGATCTGTATAGTAAACCTTATGTAGATTTTGGATCAATCATAACTTATTATGATAGTGATATAATTTCCATTTTATTTTCAGCAGATGTTTATTTAGGTGGGGCACATGGAGGGCATCCAGTTAATTCAATTGTTATAAATAGAAAGACTGGAAAAGAAATAACTAGTGATATTTTAGGTTCTAATAAAAAAGATGCTTTTGATAAAATATATAAAATAATAAAGGAAGATAAAGAGCAAGTATTTTTTGATACTGATGAAATGGAAATAACAAGAGAGGAAATAGAAAAAAAAGCTGTATTAACATATACTTCAAAAGATATAATTAACATATTTTTTAATGAATATAGTGTAGCTCCTTATACAACTGGAACTCCAGAATTTAACTATAATATGAAAACTAAAAAAATAACTTTTGTAGATGGATCATATTAATTGAAAATTTAGAATTTTTTTGTAGTTTTTATGATATAATAATATGATACTTTAAAAAATGGAGGAAAATATGGAAAATAGAATGGAAAACAATGAAATATTACATGTAGAAATGGATGCAACTCTAAAAAAGCAATTAGGTTTTTTAGGAATTATTTATCAAATTTGTGGAGTTTTAACTATAATAAGTGGAGCTATGATGTGTATAGGAATTATTACAGCCGTAGTTGGAGTACCGTATATAATGGGAGGTCTAAAGTTATTTAGTGCAGGTGGCTCTTTTAGCCAAACTGTAAGAGAAAACCAAGGAGAAACATTGAAGAATGCATTGGGAGACTTAGCAAAAGCAATGAAATTAGTCTTGATAGCAATGGTAGTTATGATAGTACTATATATAATTGGATTTTTTGTTATAATGATGATTGCAATTGCTGCAAGTGCAAACGGATATTAATAAATATAAAAATCCCCTTTCTTTATAAAAAAAGAGGGGATTTTTTTATGTCAAATTTTCTAAATTTCAACAGCATAGATTTTATATCTGTTAAAGTCATTTTGATGACATTCAACAGTTATTTTTGTGCCATTTTCCTCGTATGAAATATCTAGAACATTAGTGCTTTCATTAAAGTAAGAGATGATTTCTCCCTTGTCATAAGGAATTAAAAACGCTGTTTTTATATAATCTTTGAATATATGATCATTTATTTTTTCCAATAATAAATCCATTCCAATATCATTTTTTGCTGAAATATGTAATATATTTTCACTTTGTTCAGGAATTTCAGTATTTAATAAATCAATTTTATTATAAGCATAGATAACAGGTATATCTTTGACACCTATTTCTTTAAGTGTTTCATTTGTAGTCTTTATCATTTCGTCCAAATGCTCACTAGAACTGTCTACTACATGGATAAGTAAATCAGCCTCACAAACTTCTTCTAAAGTAGAACGAAATGCTTTTATTAGGTTATGTGGTAAATTACTAACAAAACCAACCGTATCTGTTAATAAAAATTCTTTATTATCTGGAAGAGTGATATTACGAACACTCGTTTCTAGTGTAGCAAAAAGCATGTCTTTTTCAAAAACATCTTTATTTTCAGACTCATTAAATTTAGAAACAAAATTATTCATTATTGTAGATTTTCCAGCATTTGTATATCCTACAAGGGAAACAACAGGAATTCCTTTCTTTTTACGTTTCTTACGTTGTAATGCTCTTTCTTTTACTATTTTTTCTAATTCTTTATTTAGAAGCTGTATTCTATGTCTGATGGTTCTTAAATTAATTTCTAATTTTCCTTCACCAGATCCTCTATTTGTAGTACCAGAACCTCCGCCTTGCTGGTCTAAATTTTCTTCTTGACCACCTCTGACTCTTGGAAGCTCGTATTGAAGCCTTGCAGTTTCTACTTGTAACTGAGCTTCTTTAGTTTTAGCTCTTTTAGCAAAAATGTCTAAAATGAGCATAGTTCTATCAATAACTTCATACTCTAATAAGTTTTCTAAATTTCTAATTTGGTAAGGAGACAATTCATCATTAAAAATAATTACATCTGCCTCTTTTTCATCAGCAGCCTCTTTTAACTCTGTTATTTTTCCTTTTCCAATATAGTGGCCAGAGTGAATTTTTGCTAAGCCCTGTGTCATTCTCTCTATTACTTCAATATTATCTGCCTCAGCTAAGTTTTGTAATTCATCCATCATATAATCAAAGTTTTTATGATGATTAGAATTAACTCCTACTATAATTGCCTTTCTTGTCATATAATTTTCCTCCTTTAAATTTCCATAAGCTGTTAAGTGTACAAGAAACATAGTTTTTGTGCATAAAACAAAATGGTGTAAAGTTCTTACATTTAAGTAATATTATATGAAATTTAAAATCATAGAGACTGATATAGATGTCTGTGATTTATATATAATAATAAAAAAGATAGTTACTAACTATCTTTTCTCTATAAAAAATTAAATTAAATATTTTAATAATAAAATTTGATGTAAAGTTATTCACTTAAATACTAGATAGACTAATCCCATTCTCTGCACATAAACAGAGTTCTTGCATATTCAATTGGTTATACATTCTGAAATCTCAATCTAATAAAAATCATCAGTGAACATCCTCCATTCTTAATAATATAAATTATTATAACATAAGAGATTTTTAAAATCAAATTCAAATTATTTACTTTATTATTTTAATATATAGTGAACAATAAAAAAAGAGAATTTTTACATTCTCTCATTATCTTCTATAGTTAAATCTCTTTTTTTGCTAATTCTTCTAAGTCTAAATCCTCATCATAGTTTATATTATCAAAATCAAACCCATTTAAATTCATAAATTCTTCTCTAGCACCTGCATAATCAGTAAGTTCTTTGAAGTTTTCTGGAGTTACTTTATCCCATAAATCCTCTACTTCTTTTTGAACATCTTCTCTCATTTCCCAATTATCTGGTCTAAGTCTCCTTTGTGAATCAAGTTCTTTATTATCACCATAAACCATATCTTTCAGAAGTCTATGTTTTTGTTCAATAGTTCCTTCGTGGATACCTTTTTCTTTCATGATTTTATAAAGTAATGCTGCGTATAACGGAAATACCGGTATAACGGCACTTGCTCTAGTCATAAGAGCCTTACTTAATGATACATAAGCTTCACCATTATATTTATTTTTAAGAAAATCATTTAAATCATTTGAAGTTTGTTCTAAATCTCTTTTAGCAGCTCCAATTGTTCCTTCTTTATAGATACCATAAGTAACTTTAGGTCCTAAATATGAATATGCAACAGTTTTGAAACCATTATCTAAAACACCAGCTTCGTCTAAACCATTTATCCAAAGTTTCCAATCTTCTCCACCCATTACTTTTACTGTACTTTCTAATTCTTCTTTAGTAGCAACTTCCATTTTTCCAACTTCAATAGTTTCTTTTTCTAAATTTATAGTAGGGCCTTCTATTTCGTTAGTAGTAGATTTTAGTGCTGATCTATATGTTATCCCAGTTTTCGGGTCAGTTCTTACACCACTTGCTAAACTGTATATAAGTAGATCTATCTTTCCACCGAACTCTTCTTTTATATACTTGATAACTGCTTCCTTCATTTCATCAGAAAAAGCATCACCCATAAAATTTTTAGCAATTACGCCTTCTTTTTTTGCTTCTTCTGTAAAAGCAACTGTATCCCACCAACCAGCAGTTCCAATTCTTTTTCCTTCTACTCCTTTTTCAAATGCGACACCAATAGTATCAGCACCTGCTCCAAAAGCTAAAGAAATTCTACTTGCAAGGCCGTAACCTGAAGAAGATCCAATTATTAAAACTTTTTTAGGTCCTGTATATTTATCTGACTTTTTTACATAATCTATTTGTCTTTTAACGAATTCTTTACATCCAACTGGGTGTGCAGAAAGTGCAAGACTTCCCTTCAATTTTGGCTTGATAACCATTCTTACCTCCTAAAACTTTAATTACCTATAAAGTATACAATATTAGAACAAATTTTACAAGCAGAATAAGTTAAAATTATTAAAAATGAGTATATATTTTCTTATTAGAAAGTTTTTTATTTTAAATTTTTGAAATAGAGTACTATGAAGTAAGATAGATATAATTTTAAAAAAATATTTTAAGGTAAGAAAAACAATTTTTTAGATCTCGATTAATTAGAATTTTGGAGTTAATTTATTGGAAGAGAGATATTTTTAATTGGAAAGATAAAAAAATCTTTGAAATGCGGTTTCTAAGAGTGTGAAAAATTAACTTTAAAATAAAAGTAAATATTTGGGGAGAATAATTGAAAAACTCAATTAATAAACTATAAAAAAATGTGCAATACCTTCAAGTTATTTTAGATTGCAAATGCAAATGAGAAGTGATATTATTTTATTAAGACTATTAATTTAGGAGGTAGATCATGTATTATAGTAATGGAAACTATGAAGCATTTGCAAGACCTAAAAAACCAATAGGTGTGGAAAAAAAGTCAGCATATTTAGTAGGAGCTGGATTAGCATCTTTAGCAGCAGCATGTTTTTTAATACGAGATGGTCAGATGGAAGGTAAGAATATTCACATTCTTGAAGAATCTGATATTGCAGGAGGAGCTTGTGATGGAATTCATGGTAACAAAGGTTTTATTATTCGTGGTGGTAGAGAAATGGAAAATCATTATGAGTGTTTATGGGATTTATTTCGTTCTATTCCTTCACTGGAAACAGAAGGAGCTTCTGTCTTAGACGAGTTCTATTGGCTGAATAAAGAAGACCCAAACTTTTCTTTAATGAGGGTTACTGCTAATAGAGGTGAAGATGCGCATACTAATGGTAAATTTGGACTTAGTGATGCAGCTGCAATGGAAATCATGAAATTATTTATGAGCCGTGATGAAAGTTTATATGATAAGAAGCTTTCTGATGTACTGACTGATGAATTTTTCTCATCAAACTTTTGGCTTTATTGGAGAACAATGTTTGCTTTCGAAGAATGGCATAGTGCATTAGAAATGAAACTTTATATTCAACGATTTATTCATCATATTGGAGGGCTGCCAGACTTTTCTGCCTTAAAATTTACAAAATATAATCAATATGAATCTTTAATTTTACCAATGATAAAATATTTAGAAACAAATAATGTGGATTTTCAATATAATATAAAGGTTACAAATGTTATTTTTGATATCACAAATGAAAAGAAAATTGCAAAAAAAATTCTTTGTTTACATGATGGGAAAGAAGAAACTATTAATTTAAGTGAGGATAACTTAGTTTTTGTTACAAATGGAAGCTGTACTGAAAATTCTTCTCTAGGAGATAATGAACACGCCCCAGAATTAAAAGACTCTAATGGTCCTTCACAGGAATTATGGAGAAATATTGCAGTACAAGACCAGTCTTTTGGAAATCCTGATAAGTTTTTTACTAATACAAAGGCAACTAACTGGGAATCAGCAACAATAACAACTTTAGATAATAAGATACCTTCATATATTGAAAAAATTTGTAAACGTGACCCATTTAGTGGAAAAGTCGTAACAGGTGGGATTATAACAGTAAAAGATTCAAACTGGCTTATGAGTTATACACTAAATCGACAGCCTCATTTTAAAGAACAGCCAAAGGATCAGCTTGTAGTTTGGTTATATGGTCTTTTTGGTGATATTCCAGGAAATTATATAAAAAAACCTATGAAAGAATGTACCGGAATTGAGATAACGCAGGAATGGCTGTATCATATGGGTGTTCCAGAATCTGAA
The DNA here is from genome assembly GCA_018058425.1 of Sebaldella sp. Taxonomy (GTDB): domain Bacteria; phylum Fusobacteriota; class Fusobacteriia; order Fusobacteriales; family Leptotrichiaceae; genus Sebaldella. Next base: position 55,700 of record JAGOZX010000001.1, on the reverse strand, counting down.
ATTCTTGAATTAGCAACGAAGTCAGCAAATTGTATTCCGTGTATGATGCCTTATGTTACCGCATTTTTTATGCCAAGGACTAAAGGAGACAGACCTAATGTGGTACCAGATGGATGTACAAATTTTGCATTTATTGGGCAGTTTTCAAATACAGTGAGAGATACAGTATTTACAATTGAATATTCTGCCAGAACAGCAATGGAAGCAGTCTATACTTTGCTTAATGTAGATCGAGGAGTACCAGAAGTGTTTGGTTCATGTTATGATATTAGAGTATTATTGGATGCTACTTCTAAAATGTTAGACGGTAAAAAGCTTATAGATGTCAAAGTCCCATTTCTACTAAAATTAGTAGAAAAGCAAGGATTGAAAACAATATCAAATACAGTTATGGAAGATTTATTGAAAGAATATAATATTATTTAATCAACTAAAGTGATCTTGATATAGAAATAAGAATTTGAGAAAGTAAGAAAAGCTATTATTTAGTTTTTAAATTTTATTAATAATACTAAGATCCTAGATAATTTTAGATTTCCTTATGTAATATAATTTGGAATGATAAGTTCTAGGATCTATTTATTTTTAAAAAGCAGTTATATAAAAGTTTATAAAAAATAATTTTATGGAAATCTAAATTATTGATAAGTTATCAAGGGAAATGAAAGTATGGTATCTATGAAAATTTTGTGAATAATAATAAATTTTAAATTTATAAAAAATCTCGAAAGTCAAATATAAAACCATAGTTTTCCATAGAAACAGGGAAAGGTAAGACAAAATTAGAGACGAAAAAAAATCTCTAATTTTATGGTATATTATTATTTAATATTATTGAAAAAAGAAATTATTAGTAAAGAGATGTCATCAATAAGCACATCTATTCTATATTTTGGTGCATTTACATCATCTAGAGTGAAAAATACATAATTCCCATAGACAGAAGTGACCAATAAATTAACAAATTTTTCACATGGATATTCAAGTTTATATTTTTCAAATAAAACTGAAAATTTTCTAATTAATAGTTCATAAACTCTACTAGTAATTATAAAATGATTGTTTCCAGTTTCTTCTGATAATTTCAGTTGAATTTTAAATAACGTAGAATTATTAAATAGCATAGTTAGATAAAGGGCTATTACCTTTCTTATAGAATCTTCCATATCATCTGAAAAACTATCATCAACTTGCTGAAAAAATGCAGGCATTCTACCCATAATTCTCTCAATAGTTTCTTCCAATAATTTTTCTTTTGTTTTAAATATTCTGAAAATTGTCAGTTCGCTGCATCCTGATTCTTCAGCGATTCTTTTAGTTGTGACACTATTAAAACCTTTGACTGCAAAGAGTGTTTCTGAAATATTTAAAATATCTTCTCTTTTAGACATTTTATCTCCTTTTTATTATTTAAGTATATTTTTATACATCCTAATTCTAACTTTTTTTATGTAATTTATCAAGAATTAATTTTAAAAACTAAAAATAACATTTTGAATAAGTGGAGACTGGCTTATAATCATTAGAAAAGTTGGTTACAAATTTTAGTAGTTTCTTTTGGTAAAAAGTAAATCATAATGCAGAGTTTTATTGTAAAATAGATAAATTTATGATATAATTTTTTGATAAAAAAATATAGAAAAACATGTATTTGAAAATGAATAAAGAGGGGTAAAAAAATGTCAGAAACGCCATTAATGAAACAATATAAAGAAATAAAAGAAAATCATCAAGACTCTATTTTATTTTTTAGATTAGGGGATTTCTATGAGATGTTTTTTAAAGATGCAGAGGTAGCATCAAAAGAATTAGGTATAACATTAACTTCAAGAAATAAAGAAAAAGGAATGGATGTACCTTTAGCAGGTATTCCATATCATTCAGCAGCTGGATATATAACTAAGTTAGTCAATAAGGGCTATAAAGTAGCAATATGTGAGCAGGTGGAGGATCCAAAGAGTAGTAAAGGAATAGTAAAACGAGAAGTAGTCAGAGTAGTAACTCCAGGAACTGTAATAGATGTAGATTCTCTAGATGCTACAAGTAATAATTATTTATTAGCAATAAAGCCATTAGAAAATAAAATAGGAATTTCGTATTTAGATATAACAACTGGAGAATTTAAGGTTCTTCAATTAGAAGAAGATACTGACTTTTCAAAAATTTTTAATGAATTATATAAAATAGAACCAAAAGAAGTTTTGATAGAATTTAGTTTTTATGAAACTTTTAAAGATAAATTTGAAGAGTATAGTAAAAAAACAGATTCTAAGGTCACTTTAGTTAATAAATTAAGAGATCCAGAGAATTTTTTACTGGATTATTTTAAGGTTGTATCATTAGAAAGCTTTGGTATAGCTGAAATGAAACCTATTATACACGCAGCAGCAATGATTTTAGATTATGCTTTATCTATGCAGGTAGACGGCGAGCTTCCTGTGGAAAAAATAGAATATATCAATATAACAAATTTTGCTGAAATAAATTCTACAACAAGAAGAAATTTAGAATTAACTAAAAATCAAAGAGAGAATTCCAGTTATGGAACTTTACTATGGGTTTTAGATAAATGTAAAACTTCAATGGGAACAAGGTTTTTGAAAAAGATTATAAATAATCCTCTTTTAAATATAGATGAGATAAAGCAAAGGCAAAATGATCTGCAATATTTCATTGATAATATTTTAATGAGGGAAGATATAAAAGAAAAATTAAATGATGTATATGATTTAGAAAGACTTTCTGGTAAGATTGTATTAGGAAATGAAAATGGGAAGGACTTTGTAGCTTTAAAAAAATCAATAATGTCATCACTAGAAATAATGGACTTATTAAAAGAAACAAACTTTTTTCATGATATAGATAGAAATGTTTTAATAGAGTGTTACAGAATAATAGATGAAAGTATAAAAGAAGATGCTCCTTTCACTATACGAGAGGGAAATGTAATAAAAAGAGGATATAATCAAGAATTAGATGAAATTTTTAAAATAATGAGTACTGGAAAAGACTTTTTATTAGAAATTGAAGCAAGAGAAAAAGAAAAAACTGGAATAAAAAATTTAAAAATAAAATATAATAAAGTTTTTGGATACTTTTTAGAAGTTAGTAACTCCAATTTAAACTTGGTTCCAGAAGAATACATCAGAAAACAGACACTTTCAAATGCAGAAAGATATATTACTGGAGAACTTAAAGAGTATGAAGATAAAATAATAAATGCAAAATCAAAAGTAGAAGAGTTAGAATATCATCTATTTAAGGAGATTTCTAGTGAAATAAAAGGAAGAAAAGATGTTTTAGTAAAGTTGTCTGCAATTTTAGCATATTTAGATATGATAATATCATTTGCAGTAACTGCAATAGAAAATAACTATGTTTGTCCAGAATTTATTGATGATTATATCATTGAAATAGAAGAAGGCAGACATCCAGTAGTGGAAAAATTAATAGGTAGAGAAGATTTTGTGGCCAATGATGTTCATATGAATAGAGATGGGAATTTTATTATTTTAACTGGGCCCAATATGGCTGGAAAGTCCACATATATGAAACAAATTGGACTTATACAGATATTAGCTCAAATAGGTTCTTATGTACCTGCTAAAAGTGCAAAATTGTCTATTGTGGATAAGGTTCTTACAAGAATAGGTGCTGCTGATGATATAGTAAGTGGGCAGAGTACTTTTATGGTGGAAATGAGTGAAGTTTCAAATATAATAAATAGTGCAACAGAAAACAGTCTTATTATACTTGATGAAGTGGGTAGAGGAACTTCGACATTTGACGGAATATCAATAGCAACCTCAATAACTGAGTATATTCATAATAAAATAAGAGCAAAAACAATTTTTGCCACTCACTATCACGAACTTACTGAATTAGAAGAAAGATTTGAAACTATATTGAACTATAGAATAGAAGTGGAAGAACGTTCTAATAGTGTAGTTTTCTTAAGAAAGATAGTAAGAGGCGGAGCAGACAAGTCATATGGAATAGAAGTAGCAAGATTAGCAGGACTTCCAAAAGAGATATTATTAAACAGTAAAAAGATACTTAAAGGACTTGAAAAGAGAAAAGAATTATCAGAAAAAGCAATAAATGTAGAGCAATTATCTCTTTTTAGCGGTGAAGGAATAGACTTAATTGAAGAAGAGATACAAAATAAAAAAGAAGAACTTTATGAAGAAATTTTATTTGATATTGAAAATGTGGATGTTAACAACTTGACTCCATTAGAAGCCTTAAGGGTATTAAATGACTTAAAGAAAAAGTTAGAGGAGAATAATTAAATGTGGAAAAAAATTATCTATGTTCTAATAGCACTTTTTATTGGATATTTTATATATGTTATCTTTTATAAGACAATAACTCCTCCAAGTAATATAGACTTAGAAGAAAAAGCTAAAACTAAGAAAGTAGTATATTATTTAAAAGATGATGCTATAATTTATGCAGATGAGCAGCTAGGTACACCAGAAGACAAAGAAATAAGATTTAAAAATGTAATAGTAGATCTTTTGAAAAAAGATGTTATGATCTCTGGAAATGAAGGGGTAGTTGACACTGAGACTCAGGACATGGTACTCAAAGGTAAGGTAATAGGGAAAACTAAAGATAATAAATGGAATCTATTTACAGAGGAAGTTAATTATAAAAAAGAAACAGATAAACTAACCTCAAATACAAGGTCAAAAGCAGTAAATAATGAAGATAAAACAACTGTATTTGGCGACAAACTAGAAACCACAACTACTTTTAAAGAGATTATTTTAACTGGGAATGTAGATTTTCAAAGAGAGAAGGATAGAATAACAGCAAATAGTGCAATTTATTATACCGATTTAAAAAAAGTTGATGCAAAAGGGAAAGTACATTATGTAGGTGATGGTTCGGATTTAAAGGCTGACTCAGCGATTTATGAGATGGTAACAGAATTTTTAACTGCTGATGGAAATGTGCATTATATTGGAAATGGCTCTGAAATTACAGCTGGTCATACTGTTTATGATATGAAAGGTCAAATAGTTAATGCTACTGGTGGAGGAATGTTTAAATATCCTAGTAATAATGTTGATGGAGTATATATAGATGGAATCTATAATTTAAAGGATCAAGTACTAGATACAAATTCAGCATTTACTTTAAACAACGATGGGTATATAATAAAGGGTAACAGCCTTCATTATGTGGTAGGAACTGGAGATGCTACAGTTAATTCTAATTTTACAGTAAGAAAAGAGAATATGGTAGTAGGCGGTACAAGTGGTTCAGCAAATACTAAAACAAAAAATATATTTTCAAATCGTATGGTTATGACAAGTGATCAGGGAGATAGAATCACTTCTAATACAGGAGAAGGAAACTTTGAAAAAAAAGAATTTAGATTTGATGGAAATATAGATGGGAAAATTAGAGGAAATGTTAAAGATTTTGCTAAGAGTAAAGAAATGTTAGTAGATGCAAATGCAATTTACTTTACAGGTGACAATGCAAAAATGTATTTTTTAGTTCATGAAGATAATAAGTATAGCATGACAAGAGGAGAAATAAAAAGTAATGTTAATGTGAGATATAAGGATCTAAATGCATCTTCGCAGTATAGTGAGATAGATGCAGGAAAAAACGTTGTTTTATCAAGAGATAATGTAAGGCTTAGATTTAGAGAGAGTACACAAATGACTTCAAATTACTTTTATATAGATTTGAATACTGAAAAAGGTTATGCACAGACAAATGTAAAAATAATAAATAATATTGGTGTAGGTAAAGTAGATATTAGTGCTGATAAAGCCATTATAGATAATAAAACGAGAAAAATAGACTTGATTGGAAATGTAGTTACTTATAAAGATAGAACTAGAATTAGTTCTGATAAAGCATCATATGAGTTAGATAGAAAAGTACTGCAAAACGAGAAAAATATTAAAGTAGATTATTATCTAAAGACTAATGACACTGCTCAAAATGATAAAAAAGCAGAAAAAAAAGATACAGATGCAGTAGATGAAATTTTTACTAAATTAAGTGTAGAAGAAGTTAGAGGAAGTAGAATAAGTCTTCCTAAAGCACTTGAAGCAAGTAATAAAGTTCCAGTTTCTATAAAATGGGAAAGTTCAAATAGTGGTATTTTAGATAGAAGTGGAAGAGTAAATAAGGAATATTATGGTGGGAAAAGCTCAACTGTAACTTTAACAGCAGAACTAGCCTCTGGAAATGCTAGAAGAGTAAAAACTTTTAATGTTGGGATTCCATCAGAAAATATAGAAGAAATGCTTGAGCGGGCTAGCTCAAAAGTGTATATTCCTAATGCAATAGAGGCTGGGAAAGCAGTAGACCTTCCAGATACAACTAAAGTAAATGTATATGGGAAGATATTAGAAATTCCGCTAGAGTGGAATAGAAATGATAATAAAATAAGTAATACTCAACAAATATATGAAGATACTCAAATAACATCAGTTCTGAAATTTAATGGAAGAACTTATAGAAAAACATATAATATTAAAGTAAAATAAGGAGTCAATACATGGCAATACATAGAACGATTAGTATTGAAGCGAGTAATTTGAAGAAAATATATAAAAAAAGAGAAGTAGTAAAAGATGTAGACTTAGTTGTTAAAAAAGGGGAAATAGTAGGATTATTGGGGCCAAATGGTGCTGGGAAAACTACAACTTTTTACATGATAACTGGAATAATAAAGCCTAACTATGGTACAGTTAAGTACAATGATGAAGATGTAACAGATTATCCAATGTTTAAAAGAGCTAGATTAGGTTTAGGATATTTACCACAAGAAGCCTCTATATTTAGAAATCTAACTGTAGAAGAAAATATTGTATCAGTCTTAGAGATGAGAGGCGTAAAAAAGAACGAAAGAGAAAAGATAAAAGATAATTTAATTGAAGAATTTAAATTATCTCATGTTTCAAAAAATTTAGGTTATTCTCTTTCTGGAGGAGAAAGAAGAAGGGTGGAAATAGCTAGAACTATTTCTACAGATCCAGATTTTATATTATTAGATGAGCCATTTGCTGGGGTAGATCCCATAGCAGTGGAAGATATTCAAAATATAATAATACATTTAAAAGATAGAGGATTAGGAATATTAATAACTGATCATAATGTAAGAGAGACTCTAAAGATAACAGAAAGAGCATATATAATGGCAGAAGGAAAAATATTGATTAGTGGAACAAGTAATGAAATAGCCAATGATGAAGTAGCTAAAAAAGTCTACTTAGGTGGAAATTTCAAATTAGACTAGGAGGAAACATGACAGGAAACGAGATAAGGAAGAGTTTTATAGATTTTTTTAAGTCAAAGGATCATAAATATTTTGAAAGTGCTTCTTTGATACCAGATGATAAGACATTATTACTCACAGTAGCAGGGATGGTACCATTTAAATCATTCTTTTTAGGTGAGAGAGAAGCACCATTTAAAAGAATAACTACTTATCAAAAATGTATCAGAACGAATGATTTAGAAAATGTAGGGGTGACAACTAGACACCAAACGTTTTTTGAAATGCTTGGGAATTTTTCTTTTGGTGATTACTTTAAAAGAGAAGTAATATTTTGGTCTTGGGAGTATATTACAGAAGTCTTAAAATTAGATCCTGAAAAATTATGGGTATCTGTATTTTTAGATGATGATGAAGCATATGAGATTTGGAATAAAGAAGTAGGATTACCAGCAGAAAGAATAGTTAGATTAGGCGAAGAAGATAACTGGTGGGCAGCTGGTCCAATAGGATCTTGTGGACCTTGTAGTGAAATACACATTGATTTAGGTGAAGAGAGAGGTTGTGGAAACCTAGACTGTAAGCCTGGTTGCGATTGTGACAGGTATTTAGAAATATGGAATCTAGTGTTCACAGAGTGGAATAGGCTTGAAGACGGGACGTTAGTGCCGCTTCCAGAAAAAAATATAGATACAGGAGCAGGATTAGAAAGAATAGCTGCAGTAATGCAAAATAAAGAATCTAATTTTGATACAGATTTATTTTTACCTATAATAGATGCTGCAAAGGCTATATTAGAAGTGGAAAGAAATGAAAAGACAGATAAAGCACTAAAAATAATAGCAGACCATATAAGAGCAGCAACTTTTTTAATTGCTGATGGTGTTCTTCCTTCAAATGAGGGTAGAGGATATATATTAAGAAAATTAATCAGAAGAGCATTTGGAGTAGCTAGTACTGTTAAAGAAAGAATATTTGAAAAAGAGGATATATTTTTATTTAAATTAGTTCCAATAGTTGTAGAAATAATGAAGGAAGCATATTCTGAAATGCCTTCTAAAATTGAATATGTAGAAAAGGTTATAAAAATAGAAGAAGAGAAATTTACAGTTACATTGAAAAATGGAGTTGAAATTTTAAAAGAAGAAGTTAAAAAATTGAAAAAAACTAAAAGTTCTAAGTTTCCATCTGAAATTTCATTTAAATTATATGATACATATGGATTTCCATTTGAATTAACAAAAGAAGTTTTAGAGTATGAAGAAATAGAAGTTTCAGAGGAAGAATTTTTAGAAAAATTAGAAGAGCAAAAAGTAAGATCAAAAAATTCTAAAGAAACTATTTCTGATATGATAAAAGATGAATTTATAGATGAATTTTTTAAAAAGCATGGTAAAACAAAATTTACAGGATATGATGAGTCAGAAGAAAAAGCTAATGTCTTATATGTAAATAAAAGCCAAGGTTCTAGTAATTATGAAATTATATTTGATAAAACACCATTTTATGCAGAATCTGGAGGACAGGTATCAGATGTAGGGACTATTGATTCTAGTGATGTATTTGAAGGTAAAGTAGTAAATGTGGTAAAAAAGAAAGATGTATTTATTCATGAAATAGAATTAGTAAGAGGAATTATGCCAAAAGTTGGAGATGAACTTAACTTAAGAATAGATAAAGCTAAAAGAAAAGATACACAAAGAAATCATACAGCCACACATATTCTACATAAAGCATTAAGAGAAGTCTTAGGAAATCATGTAGAACAGTCAGGGTCTCTTGTAGATTCTGAAAGGTTAAGATTTGACTTTTCACACTATGAAGCAGTATCACAGGAAAAATTATCTGAAATAGAAAAAATAGCAAACCAAATAGTATTGGAAAATATTCCTTTGTCTATATATACTGAAGATATAGAAACTGCAAAATCAAGAGGAGCAATGGCACTTTTTGGTGATAAATATGGAAATAATGTAAGAGTAGTGGAAATTCCACAGTTTTCAATAGAGTTATGTGGAGGAACACATGTAAATTCTACTGGTGAAATCGGACTTATAAATGTGGAGAGTGAATCAGGAATAGCATCGGGAGTAAGAAGAATAACTGCAACAACAGGTTATAAAAGTCTTGAGTTTGTAAATTGTATGGAAGAGAGTCTGAAAGATTTAGCTAAGTCACTTAAAGTGGAAGAAAAAAAAGTGAAAGAAGCCGTAGAAAAACTAAAAGATTCATATAAAGACTTAGAGAAAAATTATAGTGAATTACAATTAAAACTTATAAAATATGAAATAAATGATTTAATGAGTAGTGTAATGGACATAAATGGAATAAAGGTATTAATAAAAGGTTTTCATAATAAGGATAGTAATGAACTGAAAGAGATCGTAGACAGAGCAAAAGAAAAATTAGTAAGCGGAGTAGTTTTAATAGGAGCAAATAATGGAAATGCAATGTTTTTAGCAGGTGTTTCAAATGACCTTGTAAAAAAGGTAAAGGCTGGAGATATAGTAAAAGAAGTGGCTAAAATAGCCAATGGAAATGGTGGAGGAAGACCTGATTTTGCACAAGCTGGTGGAAAAGATGGAGAAAAACTCTATGAAGCACTTGAGCATGGTAAAAGATACCTAGAGGAAGTTTTATGAGAAAATATCTAGGCTTAGATGTAGGAGATGTCAGAATAGGTGTCTCTAAATCAGATCCTATGGGAATTTTAGCAACACCATTAGAAGTGATAAATAGAAATGAAAAGGATCCTGTAAAAAGGATAAGTGAGTTATTAAAAGAAGAGAAAACAAAAAAAATAGTGATTGGACTGCCTAAAAGTTTAGATGGTACAATGAAAAGACAAGTGGAAAAAGTTTATGAATTTATCGAAGAATTAAAAAGTGAAATTGAAAACTTAGAAATTTTTATGATAGATGAAAGATACTCTACTGTGGAAGCGGAACATTATTTAAGAAATTATTCAAAAAGAAACCCCAGAGAAAGAAGACAAGTAGTGGATATGGTAGCTGCTACTATAATTTTACAAAAGTATTTGGATATGAATAGTTAGGAGACTATGAATAACCGAAGAAAACTTATTTTATAAGAATATAAGGTAAGAAAAAACTACAAAAAGTCTCAAAATATTATTTAGGAGGAAAGATGAAAATTAAGCTGAGTCATATTATTACACTGATACTTGTTATAATAATACCCATTGGACTATTAGTTACAAGACCAATGAATTTAGGATTAGACCTAAAAGGTGGAACATCAGTAGTATTGGAAGCAGAGGAAGAGCAAGGAAAAAAAATACAGCCTGATACTATGGACAGAGTAAGAGAAATAGTTCAACGTAGAGTGGATGGTTTAGGTGTATCAGAGCCAGTTATTCAAAAAAGTGGAGATAACAGACTAATTGTAGAATTAGCTGGAATAAAAGATGCACAACAGGCAATTGATCTAATAGGAACAACTGCAAAATTAGAATTTAAAATAAAAACAGGACCAGATACTTATGGACCTACAGTATTAGATGGCTCAGCAATAAAGACAGCATATGTAGCAAATGACCAGTTTGGAAAGTCTATGATTGGCTTTGAATTAAATGATGAAGGTGCAGTAAAATTTGCTGAAATAACTAGAAACAATAATAAAAAACAACTAGCAATAATGCTTGATGGAAAAGAACAATCAGCTCCAGTTATACAAGGTGAAATTCCTGGTGGAAAAGGATCAATTAGTGGAGATTTTACATATGAAAAAGCACAAAATTTAGCAAACTTACTAAAAGCTGGAGCACTTCCAGTTAATATAAAGATATTAGAAACAAGAAGTGTGGATGCATCATTAGGAGCTGAGTCAATAGAAGCTACTAAAAAAGCAGGATTAATAGCATTAGCATTAATATGTGTATTTATGCTAGTAATTTATAGATTAGCAGGATTTGTAGCAGATATAGCACTATGTATATTTGGACTAATGACAGCAGGATTACTATGCTTAATAGGGACAACATTAACATTACCTGGAATAGCAGGATTTATATTATCTCTGGGAATGGCAGTAGATGCAAATGTTATTATATTTGAACGGATAAAAGATGAGCTTATGGAAGGCAAGAGATTTAGCGAATGTATAGATGCAGGATTTAAAAAAGCTCTTACAGCAATATTAGATGGAAATATAACAACATTACTAGTAACGCTTATTTTATTCTTTTATGGTACAGGTCCAGTAAGAGGATTTGCTATAATATTAGCAATAGGAGTACTTGTAAGCATGTTTACAGCAGTATTTATATCTAAAATAGTGTTAGTATTATTCGTTAAAGTATTTAATTTAGATGGAAGAAAGTTATTTGGAATGAAGGGAGTGAGATAATATGGACTTAAGATTAATTAGAACAAAAAATATATACTTTGGATTTTCAATATTAATGATATTATTTTCTCTTTTCTCTATATTTACAAAAGGATTTAATTTAGGAATAGACTTTACTGGGGGAAACTTATACCAGTTAAAATTTGAAAAACCAGTTAGTAAAGAAGTAGTGGGAAATGCCTTAGGAGAAATGGCTAAGACTTATCCATCACTAAAATCACATAAAGTACAATTTTCAGATGGTAATGTAATGTTTTTAAGAACACAGATAGCAGAAGAGAAAGAAAAAGCAGCTGTTATAAGTGATTTAAAAGAAAAAATAGGTAACTTTGAATTAGTAAAGACTGAAAAAATAGGTTCTGTAATGGGAAGTGAGCTTACAAATAATGCGCTTATAGCTCTGGCACTTGCTTCTCTTTCAATATTAATTTATATAACAATTAGATTTGAATGGATATATGCATTAAGCAGTGTGTTGTCTTTATTACATGATATTATAGTAACAGTTGGGTTTGTTTCATTCTTCCAATTTGAAGTAGATACTCCATTTATTGCAGCAATATTAACAATATTAGGGTATTCAATGAATGATACAATAGTAATATTTGATAGAATAAGAGAAAATGACCATAAGTATAATGGGAAAAAAGCTTTTTCTGAAGTAATAGATATGAGTGTTAATAAAGTATTCTGGAGATCACTTTATACATCAACAACTACATTATTAGCATTACTAGCATTAATCTTCTTTGCAGGAGATTCGTTAAAGACATTTAATATGACTTTATTTATAGGAATAGTATATGGAACATATTCATCAATTTGGCTGGCTAGTCCGCTGGTTTATGTATTAAGAAAGTTTAAAAAACCACCAAAGGCTGAAAAATCAGGTAAAAAAGATAGAGGAATGGAAAAAGTAATAGTATAGTTTAAAAAAGAAAATGCTAAAATAGGAGATAGATAATGAGAAGTTGGGCTGAAATAAATTTAGATAATTTAAGATATAATATAAATACTTTAAAATCATTAGCTGGGGAAAGTGAAGTTATGCCTGTAATTAAAGCAAATGCATATGGACATGGATTAGAGAAAATCTTAGAAGTCATAGCAGAAAATGTTAATTGGATTGGTGTAGCAACATTAGAAGAAGCTCAAATGGTGAGAAACATAAGTAAAGTAGTTAATGTATTAGTATTAGGTCCTATTGAATATGAAGATATGAGAAAAGCTAGCAGTGAAAATATAGCTTTTCTGCTCACTTCTATGGAAGAAATAGATTATCTATATGAAAATAATATAAATTCTAAAGTACATATAAAAGTAGATACAGGTATGGGAAGAGTTGGATTTAGCATGTCTGATTTAGATATGGTAATAGAAAAATTAAAAGAAAAAAAATCAATAAATGTAGAAGGAATTTTTTCACATTTATCTTCATCAGATACAAGTAAAGAATATACAGAGTGGCAATTGGAGAAGTATAAAGAGGTAGTCAAAAAATTTCCAGATGTAAAATATAAGCATGTTTTAAATAGTTTTGGAGCTATGCGTTTTGATAGTTCAAAGTATGATATAATTAGAGTAGGAATTATTTTATATGGTGGAATAAAAGAAGAAAACAGCTTTTCATATAAGTTTAAGCCAGTTATGAGTTTAAAAGCAAGAGTTAGTTTTGTAAAAACATTGGAAAATAAAATGTACATAAGTTATAATAGGGCATATGAAGGTCAAGTAGGAGAAAAAATAGCAACAGTATCTATTGGATATGCAGATGGTGTTAGAAGAGATCTTTCAAATAAAGGTGAAGTTTTTATAAAAAATAGAAAATGTAAAATGATAGGAACTATATGTATGGATCAGCTGTTAATAAGTGTACCAGAAGATTTAGAAGTAAATGTTGGGGACACTGTGGAACTTTTTGGTGAAAATATACATGTAGAAGATGTAGCAGAGAAATGTAATACTATTTCTTATGAGATATTATGTGGAATTAGTTCTCGTATTCCTAGAATTTATAAAGGAGAAGAGAAATGACTATAGACATAGCTTTTTTAATTATATTATTTTTATTTTTCCTTTTAGGATATAAAAAGGGTTTTATTTTTGAGTTTTTTGGAATTTTTATAACATTATTATCTATTTATTTAGGGAATATATTATATCCTTTTGTAGTAGAATTTTTTAAAAAAGATCAAGTGACTCTTTTGGATAATATGAAGCTATTTTTATATACTGTAGTTGTAATTTTTGTAATTTTATTTATAATACTAAATTTATTTAAGAGGTTTTTGAAATTAATAAAATTAAAAAGAATGGACAATATAATGGGCGGTGTATTAGGGCTAGTAAGAGGAAGTTTCTTAGTTTTTATAATTTTTGTAATTCTTTTATTAGTTTCAAAAACAAATGAGTCTCTAAACAAAACAATGAAAGAAAGTGTCTCAGTTAATGTAATATCAACTTACTTATACAGCTATTCAGACGTATTTCCAGATTTTATACAGGATACTCTTAAAGAATTTAAAGAGGATCATGATGAAACAAATTTTAAGAATGAAATTTTAGAGCAAATAGAAAATAATGAAAAAACCGAAGGTGAGAAATGAAAATAATAGATAAATATATATACAAAACACTGATATTACCTTCAATTTTTGGAATAAGTATTTTTACTTTTATACTAATAATAAACGTATTTATAGAAATAATGGAAAAGTTATTTGCAAATGATCTTCCAGCTTTATCTGTACTTGATTATTTTATTTATTTAGTACCAGGAGTATTAACACAGACCATTCCAATGGGAGCATTTCTAGGAGTTATGCTTGCTTATGGAAGTTTATCAGAATCAAATGAATTAATAGCAATAGAGAGTTCGGGGATTAGCTTACTTAGACTTACTAGACCAGCAATTATTTTTGGAATAATACTGACTTTTATTGGTTTGTTTATGGAAATAAAAGTAAATCCAAGAGCTTTAAATAATATAAACTTAGAAAAAAGAGTATTGTTTTCTTCTAGGCCAAGTTCTCTTACAGAGGAAAAAGTATTCTTATCGAATTCAGACGCCGGTTTTGGATTTTATGTAGATAAGGTGGATAATCAAAAAGCAGAAGCAAGTAAATTTGTATTATTTCAAACTCCTAAAAAGGGTCGTTATCCAACTGTATTTTTAGCAGATAAAGCAAAGTTTGAACCAGGATATATTATTTTAAAAAAAGTAGAAGGTTATAATTTTGATGAAAATGGAAATAGAGAAGTGGTAGCAAAGTATGAAGAACAGTATCTACCACTAAGTACATTTTTTAAACAAGAGGACATAGAAAAAAAATCAAGAAGTGAAATGAATTTAAAAGAATTACAAGATAGTTATAAAGAAGCAGTTAAGAATGGTGAACCATATGAAGATTCTATAAAATATCTCATTAAGTATAATGAAAGAATAATAGGTCCTTTTGCAAGTGTGTTATTATGCTGGTTAGGTGTAATGCTGTCAGTATCAAATAAAAGAGCAGGTAAAGGAATAAGTTTTGGAATAAGCTTAATAGTAATATTTGTTTATATAGGATTAGTTAATTATGCAAAGGTAGTTGTACAAAAAAATCATATTCATCCGTCACTAGCCATGTGGACACCAAATTTAATTTTATTATTGCTTTGTATAATATTATCTATTAAAAAGTCAAGGAGTAGATAATGAATAAATTAGATAGATATATTTTGATTAATTATATAAAGGGATTCATTTTAGGAATGACAATGTTCTTCATGATTTTCATGTTAGCAGAAAGTATAAACATAACTGGTTGGATAATGGAAAAGAAATTTACACTAAAAGACAGTTTGATTTATGTAAGATATGGGCTGCCAGAAATCATTGTAAATACAGCTCCTCTAGGAATTTTACTAGGAAGTTTATTAACAATAAGTAAAATGGCTCAAAGACTGGAAGTAACAGCAGTAAAAACTTCAGGAATTAGTTTTAGACGATTTGTACTTTTTCCTATAATGTTTTCAATTTTAGTTTCTGTAGGAACAATGTATATGAGTATAAATGTTTTACCTGAGTCTAATAAGAAAAAGAGAGAAATGAAGGATTCTAGGCTAAAACAAGAAGAAGAAGCAAAAAAGAATGAAAAAGAAAATGTGTATATAAAGTTAGACAAAACTCGTATGCTTTATACAGGTTATGTAAATAGAGATAAAAACATTATGGAAATAATTATGATTATCGACTTTAATAAAGACTTTGAAGGAGTGAAATCAATATATACTGCACCAAAAGCTATATATAATGAGAAAACAAAAGTTTGGGAATTTACTGATTTAAAAGAGCTTAGTGCTATGGGAAATGTGGAAGCACCATTTTCAAGTGAAAAGTTCAACTTTACTTCAACTCCAAGCGAAATTTTAGCAGATCAAGTAAAAGCAAAAGAGTTAACACTAAAAGAATTACGTGAGAAATCAGTTTATTATAGCAGAGTTGGAGCAAATACTGATGATTTATTTTCAGAATTATATAATAGATTATCTTTTGCCTTTTCATCTTTTATTATGAGTTTTATAGGACTATCACTGGGTAGTAAGTATGTTAGAGGAGGCGCTGCAATAAATATTGGTTTGTCAGTTCTAATAGGTTACAGTTATTATGGAATATCTACTATATTAAGGTCAGTAGGACCAGTAGTATCAACATTACCATTGTATATAACAGCATGGTTAACAAACATAGTGTTTTTTGCATTGGGGATATATTTATTTAGAAAAGCTGAGTATTAGAAGGAGAGAGATATGTTAAAAATGACTAACACCCCTAAAGGAATTAAAATAATATATGATTATATTTCAAATGTTTCATCTGCATCAATTGGAGTTTTTATTAAAACTGGATCAAAAGATGAACTGGAAGAAGAAGCCGGTTTATCACATGTAATAGAACACATGATGTTTAAAGGGACTAAAAAGAGAAATTATACTGAGATATCACAAGAAGTAGATTATTTAGGCGGAAGTATTAATGCATATACCAGTAAAGAAGAAACAGTTTATTATGTTAGTGTGTTAAAGGATTATGTGGAGCAAGCTCTTGATATTTTATGCGATATGGTTGGAAATTCTTCGTTTGATGAAGCAGAATTGGAAAAGGAAAAAGATGTAATAATAGAAGAAATAAAAATGTACCAAGATACTCCAGATGATTTAGTAATGGAGATGAATATAAATGATGCTGTGAAAGGTAATCTTGGGAAACCCATTATTGGAACAGAAGAGAGTGTAAGAAGTTTTGAGCGGGCAGATATATTAAAGTATTATGATGAGAGATATACTAAAGATAATTTAGTAGTAGTGGTTTCTGGTAATTTTAAAAAAGAGAGTGTAAAAAAAATTATAGATAAATATTTTGGTAATTTAAAAGCTGAAAAAGTGGATAGATATAAGGAAATAGACTTTGAATTTAAAAGTGGAGAAAAAGGACATACAAAAGATATAAAACAAGTAAATATTTGTATCTCTTATCCTGGAACTTCTTATCTTGATGAAAATAAGTTATACTATGAAATAGTATCAAGCATTATGGGTGGTTCTATGAGCTCAAGATTATTTTTGAAAATCAGAGAAGAATTAGGACTTGCTTATTCAGTACATACATTTAATCAGTCATATAAAGAAGGCGGAGTAGTTACAACTTATATTGGAACTAATGAAAAATCTTACAAAAAAGCTATAAATATAACAAAAGATGAGTTTTTAACTTTGAGAAAAACAGGTATTACAAAATTAGAGTTAGAAAAGGCACAAAATAAGTTTTTGAGCAAAATAGCTTTTTCTCTTGAAAATGTAAGAAATAGAATGAGTATCGTCGGTAATCATTTCTTAAAGTATGGTCAAGTATTTGATGAAGACAAAATGAGAGAAGATATAAGGGAATTGGACTTAGAAAGTATCAATGAATTTATAAAGGATAAATATTATGAAGAAAATGTTACAATATTAGGAGATATAAAATGGAAAAAATAAAAGTTGGAATAACTATAGAAAATAATGTGGAAATTCCTAAATATATGACTGAAGGATCAGCAGGTCTAGATGTTTCAGCTAATATAGAAGAAGAAATAGAGTTAAAATCTCTAGAACGATATTTAGTTCCTACTGGAATAAAATTAGAGATTCCTGTGGGATTTGAGATACAAGTAAGACCTAGAAGCGGACTAGCTTTTAAGCATGGTGTAACTGTATTAAATACTCCTGGAACTATTGATTCAGATTATAGAGGAGAAATAAAAGTCTTACTTATTAATTTAAGTAATGAAACTTATAAGATCCAGCCAAAAGAAAGAGTGGGTCAGCTTATATTAAGTAAAATTTATCACTCAGATTTTAAAGTAATGGATGAACTTTCAGAAACAATACGTGGAGAAGGTGGCTTTGGGCACACTGGAAAATAAAAGGAGAAACGATGTTTAATAATAAACAATTATCAAGAAGACTACAAACTAGTTTTTATAGAATAGACAAATTAATTCTTCTAATAGTATATACACTTGTGATTATAGGGACTATCTTTATTTATAGTGCTACAAAGGATAATCCTGCGACTAGATCAATTATCATAAAGCATGTATTTTGGGTAATACTAGGAACAATAATAATGATAATAATAATGTTTTATGACTATAGAAAGTTAAAAAGTAAAGCTCTCTTATTTAATCTCATAAGTATAGGATTATTACTTATTGTTAGATTTGCTGGAAAAACAACACTAGGAGCCCAAAGATGGATAAAATTAGGACCCTTTACTATACAACCGTCGGAATTCGTAAAAGTTGCGGTAATTATAATTTTAGCATCATTTATTACAAAGAAATTTAAAGATGGGATAAATAGTATAGGGGATATAATAACTGTTTTTATACCTGTATCAATTATTTCAGTGCTTATATTAATACAGCCAGATTTAGGAACAACATTAGCTATAGTTTTTATTTTTCTAACTATGATATTTTTATATGGTGCTAATATGAAATCTTTAATTTTTCTTGGGCTGATAGCTTTAGTTTTAGCACTTCCAGTTTATATGTTTGGATTTAAGGATTATCAGAAAAAAAGAGTGACAACTTTTCTGCATCCAGAGCAAGATACTAAAGGAGATGGATGGCATATAATTCAGTCTAAGATATCAATAGGTGCTGGAGGACTTACAGGAACAGGGATTTTTAAAGGAAGTCAGAGTAGATTAAGCTTTTTACCAGAGGCACAGACAGACTTTATTTTTTCAATTATTTCAGAAGAATTAGGATTTGTAGGATCAGCAGGAGTTATAATACTATACTTCTTACTTATTTTCTTTATATTAAGGCCTTGTAAATTTATTGAAGATGACTTTGGTAAATTGATACTATATGGCGTCGCAAGCGTATTCTTTTTTCATTTAATAGTAAATGTGGGAATGACAATGGGAATGATGCCAGTAACTGGAAAACCACTACTATTTTTAAGTTATGGCGGCAGTTCATATATGTCAGCTTTTGCACTGATAGGCTTAGTTCAAAGTATAAAAATACATATAGATTAGAGGAATTATGGAAATAAAATGTGATGAAAATATAGAAGGTATGAGATTAGACAGGTTTTTACGACGTAAGTTTAAGAATGAAAATTTGAGTAAGATATTTGAATCTATAAGAACAGGGAAAGTAAAAGTAAATAATAAAAAACAAAAAGAAAATTATAGACTTAAACTAGATGATATTATAGAAATAAATCTCTTAAAAGAAGAGGCTGTAGAAGTAAAAAAGAATAAAAGTTTTTCTAAAATCAATATTGATAAAGAAAAGTATCAAGATATGATTTTTTATGAAGATGATAATTATCTTGTGATAAATAAACCAAGTGGAGTAACTGTGCATAAAGGAACTTCAAATGACTATGGTTTAGCTGAGGTATTTAAGCAGATAATGAAAAATGATAATATAAATTTTGCTAATAGAATAGATAAAGATACAAAAGGATTAGTTTTAGGAGCTAAGAATCCTAAAACTCTTAGAGATTTAACTGAAAAAATTAGAAATAATGAGTTAGTGAAAAAATATATTGTTATTGTTCATGGAAATATAGAAAAAAAGAATTTTGAAATAGAAAATTATCTAGAAACACAGGAAAATAGAGTGATTATTTCTGATGGAGAAAAAGGTAAATATTCAAAAACAGTATTTAAAAAAATAAAGATTTTAGATAATAAATATACTGTTTTAGAGGCAGAGTTAATTACGGGAAGAAAACATCAGATTCGTATCCAATTGGCAAATTTTGGAACTCCTATTATAGGAGATAAAAAATATGGAATTAGAGATAAGTGTAAAGAACTGATGTTGATAGCATATTACTTGAAATTTGATGAGCATATATTTGAAATAGACTATAATGAATTTATAGAAAAAGTTTCGAATAAATAAATACTTAATAAAAAATAATGATTTTATATCATTATTTTTTTGTAATTTTTTAAAATATAGTGTATAATGTTTAACAGATTGTGTTTTATTTATTTTTAGAATGAATGATCGATCTAAAAATTTGATGCATAATATTATTAAATATAAAAATATAAATAGATGTATTTAAGATTAGTGTAATTAAAGTCTAGTCTAAAAAAATACAAAAAATAAAGAAAATAAAAAATAAACCTGAAGTATTGTGTATGTACGAATTAAAGATTGTATATTGAAGATAAAAGCAATAAGTTAGTCAATAAAATAAGGAGTTTTGAATGAAGAGATTTATATTCCTAATGTGTGTATTAAACGGGATTATGTTAAGTGAAAATAAAAGTTTAGGAGTAAATAAAAATACTAATAAAACAAAGGCACTAAAAAAAACTGAAAAATCTAAAAATACTAATGAAAAAGAGTATTTGGAGTGGCAGGTATTTTTTAGTGCTTTTTATGATTATAAAAAAAAGGGTCAGGGTGAAACAAACACAAATGAATTAGAACTTTTACCACCAGAAAAAAGACTTTTTAAATTAAGTCCAATAATACGAAAAAGGTTTATATCTTTTAGTGATAAAAATATAGATTTGAATGTACCTATAATACCAGAAATTCCAGATATAATGATTGCTAAAAATCCAATAAGTATAGATATTCCAATATCTAAAAATTTACCTGATATTAAATTTTCGGGTATAAGTTCATTAGAAGTAGAGAGTATAAATATAACAAGAGATAAAGAGATAGAATTACTAGATATAAATATATTTCCTAAATTTTTTGCTGATATAGTTATTCCAACAATAAGTTTAGCAGGAAATGCTAATGGTTATAACAATTGGTCAACTGCTCAAAATTTATATACTAATTTTGCAGATTTTACAAATGGAACTATGTTGGCAAGTAATGCAAAACAAACAGCTTTGGTCCAGTTTATAGGCACTGAAGACTCAAATAATAGAAATAAAGCAGGTGGAAATGGTAATTTAAGTTATATTATAAGTTCAGATATAGGAACAAACTTACCAGGATCGAGAATAATAGCTATAGAAAGTCATAGAGGAGAGCTTGGGTCACCAGTAGGTGATTTAAATCAAATTATATCAGTAACTACAACTGGAAATCTAATAATAAATGCTAATAATTCCAAAGCAGTAGAAACAGAGCAGGGATATTCAGGACCAGGAAATTCTATTTATATAAATAAAGGAAAGATAATATCTAGTTCTTCTAGTTATAATGTTATAGGAATAGACTTTATAGGAGGAGGAAATTTACTTCAAGCAGAAAATTGGGGGGGAATAACTCTAAATGGAAATACAAGTATAGGAATAGAAGTACTAAATACTACCACTGCAATAGGAGTTGTAAATAAATTAGGCGCGGAAATAAATTTATATGGAGATAGCAGTTATGGAATTTACCTTAAGAAGGGAAATTTACAAGGAAACTTTACTGGA
Organism: Sebaldella sp.; assembly: GCA_018058425.1. Classification (GTDB taxonomy): domain Bacteria; phylum Fusobacteriota; class Fusobacteriia; order Fusobacteriales; family Leptotrichiaceae; genus Sebaldella. Next base: position 34,134 of record JAGOZX010000001.1, on the reverse strand, counting down.
ACATATACAAATTTAGATCCGAGCATAATTTTTTCTAATAAATTTGTTCAGGATGGAGAAATAAATTTATATGGGAAAAATAACTATGGTGTAGCTGTACTGCCTGGTGGAGTTATTTTACCCAATAATGCAGTACTAAATAATGGTTTAATCACTGTAAATGGTGAAAATTCTACAGGATTATACCAAACTATAGCTAATAAGTCTTTTATAAATACTGGGATAATAGAAGTATATAGTGAAAATAGCAATGGAGTGAGAGTAGATAATGGTACTAATATAAATAATGGTATAATAAACTTAAGTGCTGAAACTGAAAATTCTGTGGGAATGGCCTCTACAAATAAAGATGGAAACACAGTAATTATAAATAATCAAAAAATAAATATAAACTCTATTAATAATGAAAATATTGGAATGTATGGAATTAATGGAGGACTAGTAAATAATACAATTTTTAATTCTGGAGAAATAAATTTAAATCTAAATAGAGATTCAAATATGAATATAGGAGTCGTAAATATAAATTCCAAATTCCAAAATAATGGGAGTATTGAACTTAAAGTTGCTGGAATTTCTGGAAATAATAATAGCTTAAAGACTAATGGTGCTATTTTTAATGAAGGAGGAATAGTAAACTTAGGAACAGGAAGTAAAATAACACTAAATACTGTTGGAAATACAATAGGAGCATATGTAAAAAATGGAGGAGTGCTAAATACAGGAGGAAGTATAACAGTAACAAATAATGAACCAGATAATTTTAATTATGGAATTTATTTAGATTCACAAACTTCAAATACATTAAACTTGGTAAATACAGCATTTAATATAAATAATAAGAGCATAGGAATATATTCTGGATGGAATAGTATAAATTTTGCATCAGGAAATACAATTAATTTGTCGGGCGATGATGGAATTGGCATTTTATATGAAGTGACTTCAAATTCACCTGTAAGCTCTGTTGCATCAGTTGTTAGAAATTCTGGAGTAATAAATGTAAGTGGTGGAACTGGAATATATGTAATGGATAATGGAAATACAGGATTAAAAAAACTAGAAAATTTAAATAAAATAAATGTTACTGATGGCGGAATTGGAATAGCTGTAAATTCAAAAAACTATAATATACTAGATAATCTTGAAACAATAAATAATGGAATAATAGAAAATACAAGTAATTCAGCAATAAATAATAGTATAGGAATATATTCAAAAAATGAAAATATAAAAGTTTCTGGTAGTGGAAGTATAAAGGTATCTTCAATTGGAAAGAATATAGGATTGTATGCTAATCAAGGAGAAGTAGAATTTAATAGTAATATAGAATTAGGGGAAAATGGAATAGGAATTTACCTAAATGGAAGTGTAGATAATATAATAGGAACTAGTTTAAGAATAGGAACAATTGGAAATGAGATAACACAAATAGGTGGTACTAAAAGTATAGGAATAGTTTCAAGTGGAGAAAAAGCAAATATTATAATGGGGACTGGTGGTCTAACACTTTTAGGAATCAATGACTTAAATAGCGGATCATTAGGAATCTATGTAGAAAATTCTAATTTAGATAACTCAGCTGGAGGTCTAATAAAAGTCGGAGATAATGGAACAGCAGTATATTTAAATAAAGTAGATACTTTTAGAACTATAAAGTTAGGAAAATTAGAAACAGGAAAAAATGGTATAGGTTTGTATACTGAAAACTCTAGTTTTATAGATAGTATGGATAGTATAACAACTGATGAGAATAGTACAGCAGTATATATAAAATCAGGAATATTTGATAGTTCTTTTATGGATGAAAATAAGTTTTACTTAGGAGTAGGAAGTAACGGATATTTCTTAGAAAATGGAAGTTTAACGAGTTCATCAGTTATGAAAAATATAGTACTTGGAGATAACTTAACAGGAATTTTAATGACAGGTAATTCTAATATAGACAGTACAATTAAGAGTCTGAAAATAGGAGATAAAACTATTTCAAGTGTCCAATCTACAGTATTGGGAATTGAAAACTTAGGTAGTCCTGTAAATATTACTACAAGTTTATCTGGAGGAGATGGAGTTGTAGCACTTTATTATGATGCAACAATGAATTCAAATAAAGTGACTTATAATGGGATAGGTGCAAGTATTCCAGATATAGAAACAGGGAAAATTGGTGGATTATATCCTGCTATTGGGGTGTATGCAAAAGCTTTAAATAATGCAAATGTTTTAGATTTAAATAATACTTATTTAAAAGCAAATGGAGATGGAACTGTTGCATTAGGAGTAAATGGGGGTACTGTAAATATAAATGGAGGAAAAATTGAAATAACAGGAAAAGGATCAGTATTTGTAATACAGAATAATGGGAGAATAAATATATCTCCAACAACAGAAATAGTAACTCCAAATACTGGAGTAGAGATATTTACAGTAATAAATTCAACTTACACAAATAATTCAGGAACAAAAATAGTAGTTCCAAACAAAAGTATAGGAATATTTGCAAAAAATTCTATAATTACAAATAATGGAGAAATAGAATCAAAAATATTCTCAGGCGTAAAAGCTATTCAATCAACAGGAATCTATGCTGAAAACTTTGGCTTTATAATCAATAAAAATAAAATAAATTTAGGTGATGAAGGAATAGGGCTTTTTGGACACTATTCAAGTATTATAAATGATGTTACAGGCATGATAAATATTGGAGATTCAGGAGCAGGAGAATACATTACATTAGGATCTATTGCAGAAAATAATGGAGAAATTGTAATAGGAAGCTTGGGTGTGGGAATTTATGCAGATGACATATTAGGTGTAGCAGGAATTCAAGGAGTAGGAAAAGAAAATAAAATAAAGAATGCTGGAAGAATAAATTCTGTAGCCAATGAAACTATAGGGATTTATTCTGTAGGATATGATTTGGATAATAGATCAGTAGCTGAAAATACTGGGAATATAAATTTAATAGGATATGGTACATCAGGAATTTATGGGGAAAGAACAGATATTTTAAATTCAGGAAATATTACTTTAGGGAGTGGTGTTGTTGGATTAAATTACTCTCTTGGGGTATTTGGAACAGACAGCTTAATTATTATAAATGGTGGAAACATAAATACAGGAGATTATTCTGTTGGAGTAGGAGTAATAGCAAATAGTGAAGATTCAGAAATGAAAATTATTTCAGGAAATATACAGGCTGGTGCAAACTCTATCTATAATTATGTAAAAAGAAATCCTTTATCATCTTCAAAAGTATCATTAACAGATACTTCGGGTGGAATTTACGACTTAAATAAGTTAAATCAATTTGGTATTTATACATCAGAAGGAGATATTTTTTCTAATAAAACAATTTATGTAAGAGAAGGAACTGGATCGATAGGTGTATATGGAAAAAATTCAATATTTAGTGATATAACTATTTCCGGCTTAACTTTAAATGTGGAGAAGGAACAAACAGGTTCTGTATTAAGAGCTGACTTTAGCTCTTCAAAACAAATAACTTTTAATAATAAAATACATGTTTCTGGAGATAAAGCAACAGGTCTAATTCAAGAGGGGGGAAGAGTTTTAAATACCGGAGAGACAACAGTAATTGGAACAAAATCTATTGGAATACTGGGAATAGATGTAGATAGTACTATTACAGGAGAGTTAATAAATACAGGGAATATAAATGTAATTGGAGACTCTTCTGTGGGAATATATGGAACTACAGACGGAACAGGGCAATTAATAATAAATAATAGTGGAACAATTAGTGTTTCAGATAGTATTACAACTAATGTTGGAATATATGGAGAGAGAAATACAACAATTAATAGTACTGGAAACTTCTTTATTGGAGGAGAATCTATAGGTATTTATGAAAATCAAGTTTTAGTAAATCAAATAAATGGGGTTATAAATATAGATGGAAATGGAGTAGGCTTTTATGGAAAAGGTGGGCAGATTCAAGCCACTGGAAGTCTAATCAATGTTATAGGAGAGAATTCAGCAGGCTTTTATGGAACAGATGGAGCATATATAACAGCAACAGGAGTTATAAATGTAGGATCTTCAAATGCAGGAGCAAATGGAAATATGCCAGCTGGGAGTTTTGGGTATGTAGGAAGAAATGGAAGTACATTAATTAATAATGCAGCTGTAAACTTAGGTATAAGTTCTGTTGGTATGTATTCAGATAATTCTACTATTATTAATGCTAATACTATTTCTAAATCGGGTACAGCAAGTAATGTGAGAAATTCAAGAGTTGGTATGTATGGAAGTAATAATTCTAGTATTATCAATTTGGGAAATATAGAAACTGGAAATGTAAGTTCAGGAATTTATGCAGAAGAGAGCTTGGCAGAAAATTGGGGAACTATAAAATTGGGGGATACATATATAGATCCAAATAATTTATCAATTAATGATTTTGCTACCGGTATGTATGGTTACAAAAACTTAAATATGATAAATTCAGGGGTCATTGAAACAGGAGTAAAAGGAATAGGAGTTTATTCTTATAAACCAATGGATAAAATAGAAAATAATGGTATGATTTCATCAGCTGGAGAAGAAACAGTGGGTGTGTATATAGAATCTGGTCAGAACCAAGAGTTTATTAACAGGGGTAGTATAATTTTAACTGGGAATAATTCTGTTGGAATAGCTGGTGTAAAAGATGTAAAAATTACAAATGAAACTACTGGAGTAATAAATTTAACTGGTCAAAATAGCGTAGGTATATATGCTGATCTAAATATAATAATAGAAAATAAAGGGATAATTAATGTAACTGGTCAAAATGGTATAGGAATACTAATGAAAAATGGATCAACTTTGGTCAATTCAGGGACAATAAATGTAAATGCTGGGAATGGGGGAAGGGTCCTAGTAACAGACCCATCTGTTTTGGCACCTGTAAATTATTTAAACCCAAGCCCTACTTATAATTTACCATCTATAATTAATTCAGGAATAATAAAGGTAAGCGAAAAATTTATAGTTCCAGAAAATGCAGTAATTCAGATAAAAGTGGATCCTAGTACTATGAGATCAGCAAGTCCACTACCAACAGGGTATGATTTAGAAGATATAAATGGAAAGTTTTTAGTATCAAACTCTGTAAAATTTATAGCTCCAGAATTTGTATTGAGAAATATAGAAGTAGCTCCAGATTTTTCACAGGGTACAAATGTGAATTCTTATAAATTAGAAGAAGTTTTTAATCCTAATACATTAAATGGAGGATTAAACTATGGAATATCTGATATTATAAGTAAAGGGATATTCTGGAATGCTATTCCAAACGTAAATCCTGCTGGAAATTTAGATATATGGATGGAGAGAATTCCATACTCGAAGATAGCTAAAGGAACTTTGTGGGAAGTATTTGCTAAGAGTTTAGATGATAAATATGAAAATGCACAAGGAAATGCACTGTTATTTTATGATAGACTGGATATGGTAGAAAATCTTACTGAATTAAATAGAATTATTGGAAATGTATCAGGAAATATTTATTCTAATATAAATCAGAGAGAATATGATATAGCTAGAACATTTGAAAGTTCATTAAGCTTACTTCAGAATTCGAAAAATAATACAACTGAAAGAGTAAAGATAAATATAATAACGGGAAAAGGAACAACAATAGAAAATACTCCGGGTGTCATAGGCTACGACTATACATCTACAGGAGTTCTTGCTTTAAAAGAAGTGGAAAAAAATTATAAGCATACTGTAGGATACTCTTTGGGATACTTACACACAGGTTTTGAATTTGATGATGGTAATAAAAGTGAAGAATGGGTAGATACAATACAAATAGGTGGTCATAGTAAGTATGAAATAAATGACTGGATTTTAAGAAATGATCTAATGGGTAGAGCGAGCTTACATAATATAGATAGAAATGTAGGATGGATAAAAACTGCTAGGTCGGAAATTAATGGAATATTTGAAACTTATGATTTAACAAGTGATAATATTTTAGGAAAAAAGTTTCAGTTATGGAAAAATTTACAAATAACTCCATATGGTGCTTTTAGAATAATGTATATTATGAGACCTAATTTTGAGGAAAAAGGAATGGATAGTTTACAAGTGAAAGGAAATGACGCTTGGAGTATAAAGCCAAGAGCTGGGTTTGACCTTAAGGTTTCAACAAATGAGAATAAGTATGGTTGGAAATTAAAAGGAGCTTTAGATATAGCTTATGAATACGAACTAGCTAATTTAAATACTCAAGAGAAAGCAAGGTTAGTATCAATAGAAGACGGGTATCATAATTTGGCAAAGCCAAAAGAAGAAAAAGGAAAATTAGTAACAAAAATAATAATAGGAACTGAAATAGAGGATACTTATGGAATATTTTTAACAGGAGAATATTCAATAGGAGGAAACAGCCAAAATGATTATAGAACAGGGATTACTTTAAAAGCAGTATTTTAGAAAAGAAGAGAAGGTGTTAAAAAGCATCTTCTTCAACTTAAGAAAGAAATCTGTTAAATAAGTCAAAAACTTAAAAATAAGCATTTTAATTAGTGTGATTATAGAAATAAAATTTAATTTAAAAAATTGCTTGACATATTTAGTCGTTTAAGTTATTCTTTGTATATCAAAGCAACTGTAGACGCTGAGTAATGGGCTTTTGAGAAAAATATGCTTAAAGATTATTAGAATATTGAGGTGGTTAAAATGAAGAAATTTATATTATTAATGTGTATATTGAATGAAATTGTTTTAAGTGAAAATAAAATGATTGTTTTGAATAATGAAATTGAGAATAAAGTATTAGTAACTGAATCAGAAAAACCTGAAAATAATTACAACTTATATACTATAAGTGATTTAGAGTGGCAGGTTTTTTTTACTGCTTTCTATAATAATTATAAAATAGGAAAATCTAATTCTAATTCAGCAATAAAAGAAATAGAACCATCAGAGCCAAAACTCTTCAAGTTAACACCAACAATTCGAAAACGATTTATAACTTTTAATGATAAGGATATAGATTTAGTAATACCTGTAATTCCAGAAATTTCAGATATTACCATTATTAAAAATCCTGTAAATATAAATGTTCCGACCTTACCAGACCTTCCAGATTTAACTATTGGAGGAACTACTTCATTTCAAGTAAAAGATATAAATATTACAAGAGATATTAGTATAACTTTGTTAAGTGAAAATATTATTCCTAAAACATTTGATCAAGTAGTCATTCCTACATTAAGTTTAAGAGGAAATGGTAATGGATATAATTCTGGTTCTACTGATCAAAATTTGTATACAAATTTTGATGACTTTCCTGAAGGAACAATGTTAGCAAGTAATGCAACACAAACAGCTTTAGCACAGATAATAGGAACAGAAGGATCTACTTATGCTGATCCTACAGGAGGTGTAGGTAATTTAACTTATGTAGTTACATCAGATATAGGTACAGAGTCATCGGGTTCAAGAATAATAGCAATAGAGAGTCATAGAACACAGGATGGTTCACCTGCTGGGGATCCTAACGAAGTCATATCATTTACTACAATGGGGAAACTTATGTTAAATACTAATAATGCTAAAGCATTAGAGATAGAACAGGGGTATAATGGACGTGGAGATGTATCTTATGTAAATCAAGGAAGTATAATTTCAGATCCATCAAGTTATGACATAATTGGTATAGATTTTATAGGTAATGGAAGCTTACTACATGCAGAAAACTGGGGTTCTATAACATTAAATGGAGATACAAGTGTTGGAATTGAAGTTCTAAACGCAACAACAACAATAGGGATAACAAACAGAGCTAATGCAGAAATAAATTTATATGGAAATGGAAGTTATGGCATTTATTTAAATAATGGAAATTTTTTAAATACAGTTGTTCAAATAGCAACAAATATAGATTCTAGTATAAATTTCACAAATATATTTACACAAGATGGAAAAATAAATTTATATGGAACAGATAGTTATGGAGTAGTAGTTGGTGGATCTGCAAAATTTCCTGATAATACAGTATTAAATAATGGAGAAATAACTGTAAATGGAGATAATTCCACAGCAATATATCAAAATATATCAGCAAAACCTTTTTTAAATAGTGGAAGTGTCGTGGTTAATGGTGCAAATAGCAATGGAGTGAGAGTAGACAATGGTACTAATACAAATTCAAGTACTGGTATAATTACATTAAATGGAAACGTTACTAATTCTGTTGGAATGGCAGCTACAAATCTAAATGGTACATCAATCATTATTAATGATGGTGAGATAACTGTAGACTCTATAAATAATGGAAATATAGGAATGTATGGAGTTAATGGAGGACTTACAAATAATACGATTGAAAATATAGGTGAAATAATTTTAAATTTATCTAATACTTCAGAGCAAAATATAGGTGTAGTAAATATTAATTCTAAATTTCAAAATGATGGAAGTATAAAATTAAACTCACTAGGAATAAATACTGGGAATATATATAATAATATAGCTGTTTATAGTGAAACAGGAACAGTAAATTTAGGAGTAAATAGTAATGTTAATTTAAGAACAAATGGAAATGATATAGGAATATATGCAAAAAATAATAATACTTTAAATATAAGTGGTAATATAAGTGTAGAGAGCTTAGATGTAGCAGGAGACTATGATTATGGTATTTATTTAGATTCTTCTACATCAAACACATTAAATTTAACAAATACTACTTTCACTATTAAAGGGAATAGTGCTGGTATATATTCTGGTTGGGATGGTATAAATTTTTCATCTGGTAATATAATTAATTTATTTGGAACTGAAGGAATTGGGGTTTTATACGAAGTTACATCTAATTCTCCTACAAGTGGTACAGGATCAATTGTAAATAACTCGGGGATAATAAATTTAGATCAAGGAACAGGAATATATATACTCGATAATGGAAATACAGGTTTAAAGAAGCTTGAAAATAATAATGAAATAAATATAACAAATGATGGAATTGGAATAGTTTTAAGTTCTAAAGCTTATAGTAATACAGATAATTTAGAAATTATAAACAATGGAATTATAGATAATACAGGTAATTCAATACTGGATAATAATATTGGGATATATTCCACGAATGAGAATTTAAAGGTCTCTGGAACAGGAAGTATAAAAGTTTCTGGTACAGGTGGAAATGTAGGCTTATATGTAAGTCAGGGAGATATAGAATTTAATAGTACTATAGAATTAGGAGAAAATGGGATTGGAATTTATTTAAATGGAAGCAGCGATGACCCAGTAGAAACTAATTTAAAAGTAGGTACAACAGGAAGTGAACTAACACAGTTAGCTGGAACTAGAGGTGTAGGTATTGTTTCAATTGGAGAAAAATCAAACATTACTATGGGAATAGGTGGATTAACTCTTTTAAATTCAAGTACTACTAATGAAGGATCATTAGGAGTTTATATAAAGAACTCTAATATAGATAACTCAGCAGGTGGAATAATCAAGGTTGGAGATAATGGTGCAGCAGCATATTTAAATGCAGTAGATATATCTAGAAATATAAAGTTAGGGAAATTAGAGTCAGGTAAAAATAGTATAGGACTTTATACCGAAAATTCAAGTTTTATAGATAGTATAGAGAGTGTAACTACTGGTGAAAATAGTTCTGGAATATATATAAAATCTGGAGTATTTGACAATGCTTTGGTCGATGAGAGTAAATTTTATCTGGGTACAGGAAGTAATGGATATTTTTTAGAAAATGGAAATTTACAGAGTTCGCTGGGTTCAAAAGATATAATATTGGGTGATAATTTAACAGGTATTTCAATGACAGGAGATTCAAATTTAGATGGTTCTATAAGAAGTATAAAAATAGGGGATAGAGTTCTTTTAAGTGCTCAGCCTATAGTTTTAGGTGTAGTAAACCTAGACAGTGATAAGAGTCTGTTTACTGGATTGTACGGTGGAGATGGAGCAGTAGGACTTTACTACGGTGCAATTACTAATACAAGTAAAGTTACTTATAATGGTTCTGGTCTAGGAAATCCTGATATAGAAGTAGGGGAAATTGGAGGCGTAAATTCGGCAGTTGGGGCCTATGCTAAAAATTTAAGTAATGCGAATGTTTTAGATTTAAATAATGTTTATTTAAGAGTAAATGGAGATGGTTCAGTTGCTGTGGGAACAAATGGAGCAACAGTAAATATAAATGGTGGTAAAATAGAAATAACAGGAAGTGGTACATTATTTGTAATACAGAATAATGGAAATATAAATATTTCACCAACAACAGAAATAGTAACACCTGATAGCAATATAGAGATACTTACAGTGGCGAATTCTACATTCTCTACTAATTCAGGAACAAATTTAATAGTTCCAAATAGTAGTGTGGGAATATTCGCAAGAAGCTCAATAATAACAAATGAGGGTAAGATTACTTCAAAAATATTTTCTGGAACAAAGGCAGTACAATCTACAGGAATTTACATAGAAAATTTAGGTTATGCAGTTAATAAAGGTACAATAGATTTGGGAAATGAAGGAATTGGACTTTTTGGACATTATTCAATTGTAACAAATGATAGTATAGGAACAATAAATATTGGTGATTCAGGAGCAGGAGAATATATAACTTTAGGATCTAAAACTGAAAATGCTGGAAAAATTACAGTTGGAAATAAGAGTATAGGTATTTATGCAGATGATGTAGCAGGTATAACGGCTCTTCCTGGAATAGGGAAAGAAAATAAAATAAAGAATACTGGAATTATAGAGTCTATTGGTGAAAGAGCCGTTGGTATTTATTCAATTGGTTATGATTTAAATAATAGATCAACAATTGAAAATACTGGAAATATAAATTTATCTGGAAGTAATTCATCTGGAATATTTGGAGGAAGAACAGATATCACAAATACTGGAAATATAAGCACAGCCAGTGGTTTTACTGGAGCACTTGGATTTACGAATTATTCGCTTGGAATATATGGAAGAGACAGTATAATTAATTTAAATGGCGGGAGTATAAAATTAGGTGACTATTCCATTGGAGTGGGGCTTCTTTCAGATAAAGAAAATTCAGAAATAAGAATTAACTCTGGGACTATAGAATTGGGAGTAAATTCTGTTTATAATTATATAAAAAGAGTGGCTTTATCAAATTCAACAATTACATTAAATGATACTTCAGGAGGAGTATATGATTTGAATAAGTTAAACCAAGTTGGGATATATACATCAGAAGGAAATGTTTATTCAAATAAAACAATTTATGTTAGAGAAGGAACAGAGTCTATAGGTGTATATGGAAAGAACTTTATGTTAAGTGATATGGAAATAAACGGTTTGACTCTTAATGTTGAGAATGGACAAACTGGAATATTATTGAAAACAGATATTGGTTCTCAAAAGAGAATAAGTTTAAATAATAAAGTAAATCTATCTGGGAATAATGCTGTGGGTATTATTCAAGAAGAGGGCAGAGTATTAAATAGTGGAGAAATCATTGCTACTGGAATAAAAGCCATTGGAATATTAGCTATAGATTCAAATAGTAATAATATAGCCGAACTAGAAAATACTGGAATTATAAATGTAAATGGAAGTTCATCTGTGGGAATATATGGAACTACTGATGGAACTGGGCAGTTACAAGTAAATAATGCGGGCTTAATAAAAGTATCTAGTACTGGTGGCTCTACAAATAATGTAGGAATATACGGAGAGAAAAATTCAGTTATTAATAATACAGGAGATTTGGTAATAGGAATTGACTCAGTAGGGATATATGGGAATCAAATTCAGGTAAACCAAACAGGTGGAACTATTAATATAGAAGGAAATGGAATAGGGTTTTATGGAAAAGGTGGACAAGTACAAGTAAATAATAGTTTAATAAATGCTAATGGAGAGAATTCAGCAGGATTTTATGGTACAGATGGAGCACAAATAATAGGATCAGGAACTATAAATGTAGGTAATAATATTTCATTAGGTGGAAGTTTTGGTTATGTTGGAAGAAATGGGAGTACATTAATAAATAATGCTATTCTAAATATAAATACAAGTTCTGTGGGTATGTATGGATATAATTCTACAATTATAAATATGAGTAGGATTGCTAATTCAGGGACAACAAATAATATGATTAATTCAAGAATTGGTATGTATGGGGATAATAACTCTAATGTTATTAATCTAGGCAATATAGAAACTGGAGATGTAAGTTTAGGAATTTATGCTGAAGAAAGTACAGTAGATAATCAAGGAACTATAAAAGTAGGGAATACTTATGTAAATCCAAATAATTCAGTAATTAATGACTTTGCTGCTGGAATGTATGGTTATAATAATCTAAATATGATTAATTCAGGAACTATAGAAACTGGAATAAAAGGAATGGGAATTTACTCATATGAGCCAATGGGTAAAATAGAAAATAATGGAGTAATTACTTCTAATGGAGAAGAAACAGTAGGTGTATTTATAGAAGTAGGACAGGGAGAAGAATTTATTAACAGAGGAAGTATAATTCTAACTGGAAATAACTCTATTGGGATAGCTGGAATGAAGGATGTAAAAATTACAAATGATTCCACAGGAGTGATTAATTTATCCGGAGAAAATAGTGTTGGAATATATGCCGATGAAAATGTAGAGATTGAAAATAAAGGATTAATCAATATAACAGGTAAAAATGGAATTGGGATACTGATGAAAAATGGTTCGACATTAATTAATTCAGGAACGATAAATGTGGATTTGAGTAATGGAGGGCAGGTACTGGTAACAGATCCATCAGTTTTAGCTCCAATAGGTTATTTAAATCCTGGGCCTAAATATGATCTTCCTTCTATAACTAATGCTGGAATAATATTGGTAAATGAAAAATTTATAGTTCCAGAAGATGCAGTAGTACAAATAAAAGTGGATCCTAGCACTATAAGGCCAGCAAGTCCACTACCAACAGAGTATGCTCCAGAAGATATAAATGGAAAATTTTTAGTGTCAGATGCTGTAAAATTCATAGCTCCAGAATTTATTCTAAGAAATATAGAGGTAACTCCAGACTTTTCTCAAGGGACAAATATTAGTGTATATAAGCTGGAAGAAGTGTTTAATCCAACTACATCAAATGGCGGATTGAATAGTGGTATATCTGATATACTAAGTAAGGGGATTTTTTGGGAAGCCATACCAAATATAAATTCAAAAGGTAATCTAGACATATGGATGAAAAGAATTATGTATTCGCAAGTAGCTGAGGGAACTTGGTGGGAAAATTTCGCCAAAAATTTAGATGATAAGTATGATAATGCTCAAGGAGAGGCTTTATTATTTTATGATAGACTGGATATGGTGGAAGATGCTGGAAGTTTAAATAAAATAATTGGAAATATAACAGGAAATGTATATTCTAATATAAATCAGAGAGAGAATGATGTAGTTAAAACATTTGAAGATTCATTAAATTTACTTCAAAACTCAAAAAATAACACAGATGAAAGTGTAAAAATAAATATAATTGCAGGTAAGGGAACTACAGAGGAAAAAACTCAGGGAGTTATAGGCTATGACTATACTACAACAGGAGTTTTAGCATTAAAAGAAATAGAAAAAAATGATAAGCATAAAATAGGCTATTCTTTAGGATACTTACATACAGGATTTGAGTTTGATGATAATAATGAAAGTGAAGAATGGGTAGATACTATACAACTTGGCGGGCATAATAAATATGAAGTAAGTAATTGGATTTTTAGAAATGATCTAACAGGTAGAATAAGTTTTCATGATATAGACAGAAATGTAGATTGGGGAAAATCAGGAAGAACTGAGATGAACGGGACATATGAAACTTATAGTTTAACAAGTGATAACATAATAGGAAGAGAGATAGCATTAGGAAATGATAAATGGATAACTCCATATGGAGCATTTAGACTTATGTATATTATAAGACCTGACTTTGAAGAAGAGGGTAAGGATAGATTAGAAGTAGAAGGAAATGATGCATGGAGTATAAAACCAAGAGTTGGTGTAGAATTAAAAACTGAGGTTCCTTTAGGAAAAAAAGAAATATGGAAGTTAAGAGGAACTTTAGATTTAGCATATGAGTATGAATTGGGAGATTTAAATGTAATGGAAAGAGCTAAGTTAGGAATGCTCGAAACAGACTATCATGATTTAGCTAAACCTGAGGAAGAAGGGGGAAGCTTTAGAACTAGGGCTACATTAGGTGTAGAAATACAAGATAAATACGGAGTATTCTTAAATGGGGAGTATATAGCAGGAGAACATAATGAGAATGATTATAGAGCAGGAGTTATATTAAAAGCTGTATTTTGATAATAAATTTAATTTAGTAAAGTTATTTTAAGTCTGTCGATACCTTGTGACAGGCTTAATTGTTTTATTGCATTAGTATTTTATAAAATTTAGATCATTAAAAATTTTGGATAAATAGTATAAAGTTGGCTTATTACTCAGGAAATTATAGAAAATACAAAAAGTTTTTTTTTGTATAAAGTAAAATAACAAAATTTCTATTTCAAAACTAAGGATAATTTGTTACAATATAGGAATCAAAATGAATTTTTATTTAGGGGAGCATGTAATGGAAGAAGTAATAGAGAGAATACAAGATGAAATATTTCTAATTTTTATGATATTATTTATGATTTCAGTTTTTTCTTATATAATAACAGAAAAATTAAGCTTTATTTCAATGTTTTTATGTTTAACAGTATCTTTGTTAGCCATAAATAAAGAAACACATTTAATTTATGCATTTTTATTTTTCATACTGGGTATAATATCACTTATAACAATGTTAGATATTGATATGTGGATGGAAATGAATATGAGAAATATGAATCCAGTCCAGCGGATCATAAGAGTGGTTTTTGCAATATTATTATTAGTACCGCTTTTACAAATTATATCTTCTTATTCTTTTATTAATAATTTTAAATTGAATTTTAGATCTATTTCATTTTGCTTTGCATCATTGATACTTATATATTTAGTGATAACAATAGTTCCAAGGTATATATTAGTATTTATTTCAAGACTAAAGAGTAAAAAAAAGATAACTTCTTTTGTAGTATTAAAAGCAATTAGATATAAACTAATTTATGGAATGATTCAAAGTAAACTTTATGTAAAAGATGGTATTAGAGAGTATAATTTTGAAGTTTCTAATAGAGCTTATAAGATGTTGAGAAAAAAAAGCTATGTTAATATAGAAATAGTAGAAGGTAATTTTGGAACTTATTATGTAAAAAATAATTTTTTAGGTAAGGAAAGACTTAGAACTCTGAAAGAAGACTTGCCAAGATTTTTTGCAGCTTTTGCAATAATAGCTACTTCTACAATAATATTTATGCTTTTTTGGCATATAATACATAACTATGCTTGGGCAGGATAATCTAGAATTAGGAGAATAAAATGGAAATAATGACTGCTCCAATGGCAGGAATAACTGACTATAGTTTTAGAAGAATTTTAAATGAGTTTTCTCCAGATGTTATTTTTACAGAAATGGCAGATGTCAGTGCAGTGGTAAATAAGAATAAAAAAACAATAGATGAAATTTTGAAAGCTGAAAATAATGAGTCTGTACAGTTGTTTGGTAGTAAAACAGATAATTTCAAAGAGGCTGTAAAAATTTTATTAGAGATGGGATTTACTCATATTGACATTAATTTAGGCTGTCCAATGAAAAAAATAATAAAATCTGGTAAAGGTGCAGCTCTTCTTGAAGAGCCGGAATATATAAGAAAACTATTAACAGAAATAAAAAAGGAATATAAAGATGATATAGCATTATCTATAAAAATTAGAGTTGGATATAAAGATTTTAATGATCCTTTTTATTATGTTAGATTAGCAGAAGAGCTTAGACTTAAGCAAATATGTATTCATGGAAGAACACAAAAACAAGGATATCAAGGAGATGCAGACTGGGAAATAATAAAAAAAATAAAAGAAAATTCAAATAATATAAAAATAATTGGTAATGGAGATTTATTTAATATAGAAGATATAATAAATAAAACTAGAGAATCAAAAGTAGATGGAATAATGCTTGCAAGAGGAATTCTGGGTAATCCTTGGCTTATAAAACAAGCAAAAGATTATTTTAATAATGAAAATATGAAAAAATATGATGTTAGTAAAAGAGAAAAGAGGAATTTATTAATAAAACATATAAATTATTATATTATTGATAAAGGAGAAAATAGAGCATTTCTAAATATGAAAAAACATATATTTTGGTATTTGTCTGATTTTTATAATATAAAAATAATAAAAAAAGAGATTAGTAATTTAGGGAATATAAAGGAAATACTAAGTTATATAGAAAAAAACATAGAAGATAGATAATTTTTTAGTTTAATATAATTTCAAAAAATGAAATTTTATTTGCAAAAATAAGGATTATCTAGTAAAATATAAAATACTGGAGAGGTGATTTTATGGGAATTTTTTCTGCAAAGAAAAGTAAAAATCAATATGCTAAAGTTACAACAAAATCCAAATTAACTTTAGACATAACAGAGAGTAGTCAATGGAAAAAATGTTCAAAATGTAACGAAATTATATATAATGAAGATTTGAAAAATAATTTAAATGTTTGTCCAAAGTGTGGGAATTATTTTCCTCTAAATGCATTTGAAAGAATTGAATTATTAATAGATGAGAGAACTTTTGAAGAGCAGGATATCACTTTGCATTCAAAGGATTTTTTAAATTTTCCGCTGTATAAAGAAAAATTAGAAGAAGCTACAGATAAGAGCAGAATGCTTGATGCAGTAATTTCAGGTTCTGGAGCAATTAATGGAATAAAAGTTAATATCGCAGTAATGGACTTTAATTTTATGGGTGGAAGTATGGGCTCAGTAGTGGGGGAAAAGGTAACAAGAATTTTAGAAAAATCATTAGAAGAGAGAGTGCCAGCTATTGTAGTCTCAAGCTCAGGAGGAGCTAGAATGCAAGAGGGGATAACTTCTCTTATGCAGATGGCTAAAACATCAGGTGCAGTAAAGAGATTGAATGACGCAGGCATTCCGTTCATTTCTATACCTGTTAATCCTACAACTGGGGGAGTAACTGCTTCATTTGCTATGTTAGGTGATGTAATAATAACAGAACCAAATGCATTAATAGGATTTGCTGGTCCAAGAGTAATTGAACAGACAATAAATCAAAAACTCCCAAAAGGTTTTCAAAGTGCTGAATTTTTATTAGAGCACGGGATGGTAGATAAAATATCTGAAAGAAAAGATTTAAAAGAAACTGTATTTAGAGTTCTTGAAAAATTATTGTAGTATGGAGGCTATATGAGTTTAGAAGTTGAAATAAGAGAATTAGAATCTAAGATAGAAGAATTAAAAAAGTTTTCTAAAGAACAAAATATTGATTTTTCCAAGCAAATAATCGAATTAGATGAGGTGCTAAAGGAAAAAATAAAAGAATTTTCTAAAACTGAAATAGATGCATGGGGAAGAACACAGATATCAAGAAATCCAAAAAGACCCTATACTATGGATTATATAGAAAGAATAGCAGAAGATTTTATAGAACTGCATGGAGATAGATTATCAAAAGATGATCATGCTATCGTAGGCGGATTAGCTACTATTAATGATAGAAACTTAATGATAATAGGTCATCAAAAAGGCCGTGACATGGAGGGTAATATCTATCGAAACTTTGGTATGGCTAGTCCAGAAGGATATAGAAAAGCCTTGAGATTAATGAGAATGGCTGAAAGATTTCACATTCCTATCTTGACATTTATAGATACATCAGGAGCATATCCTGGTATTGAAGCAGAAGAAAAAGGTCAGGCAGAAGCAATTGCAAAAAATTTAGCTGAAATGTTTGGACTAAAGACACAAATTTTAACAATAGTAATAGGTGAAGGTGGAAGTGGAGGCGCTCTAGGAATTGGAGTAGCCGATTCAGTTTGGATGTTAGAAAATAGTATTTATTCTGTTATTTCTCCAGAAGGCTGTGCAAGTATTTTATTTAAAGATTCGAAAAAAGCACCAGAAGCAGCAAGAAGTCTTGGGATAGATGCGTTTAGTTTAAAAAGTATGGGTATAATAGATGGTATAATAAATGAGCCTATTGGCGGAGCTCATAGAGATTATGACGAAGTTGCTAGGAACATGAAAAGTCTTATAGTAAAAGAATTGAAAAAATTAGATAAAATAGAAATTGAAAAATTACTGGAAAATAGATATAATAAGTATAGGCGAATTGGTGAATTTTTTGAGTAGGAGGAAAAATGAAAAAAATAGGAATATTAACGAGCGGTGGTGATTCACCGGGAATGAATACCGCAATTAGAGCAGTTACTAAAATGGCAATGAACTATAACTGTGATATGTATGGTATAAAAAGAGGGTATAAGGGAATGCTTAATGATGAAATTTTTAAGCTTAATCCTCTAGATGTTTCGGGAATTGCAGATAAAGGAGGAACAATACTTTTATCAGCGAGATTACCAGAATTTAAGCAACCAGAAATTCGAGCAAAGGCAGCAGAAAATTTAAGAAGACATGGTATAGAAGGTCTAGTAGTAATAGGTGGAGATGGATCATATCATGGTGCTGACTTACTTTTCAAAGAACATGGTATAAAAGTAGTAGGTATTCCAGGAACTATTGATAACGATATTGCTGGGACAGATTATACAATTGGTTATGATACTACATTAAACATAATTTTAGATGCTATTTCTAGAATTAGAGACACTGCAAATTCTCATGAAAGAACATATTTAATAGAAGTAATGGGAAGAGACTGTGGAGATTTAGCACTTTATTCTGCTATGGCTGGAGGAGCAAACGGAGTATTGATTCCAGAAGTTAACAGATCAATAGATGAACTTGCAGAAGATATCAAAACAAGAAGATCACAAAGAAAGCTTTCAGATATAATTATTGTAGCTGAGGGAGTAGGGCACGTTTTTGATATAGCAAAAGAATTAAAGCCAAGAATAGATACAGAAATAAGAGTAACAGTATTGGGTCATATTCAAAGAGGTGGAGCACCAACAGCATTTGACAGAATACTGGCAACAAGAATGGGAGCAAGAGCATTTGAACTTCTTATGGAAGGCGAAAGCGGAATAATGGTAGGAATGGAAAACAATAAAATAGTCACTCACAACATTTCATATGCGTGGGAAAATAAAACCAACATTTCTTTAGATGACTATAACTTAGCACATCTTTTATCGATATAATATTAGGAGGAATTTTAAAATGAAAATGACAAAAATAGTATGTACTATTGGTCCAAAGTCAGAAAGTAAGGAAGTATTAAAGAGTTTAATAGAGAGTGGTATGAACGTAATGAGGCTTAACTTTTCTCATGGTGATTACGCAGAACATGGTATGAGAATAAAAACTGTAAAAGAAATTATGCAAGAAACAGGAACACATGTAGGTATTTTATTAGATACAAAAGGGCCTGAAATAAGAACTGGTAAATTAGAAAATGGACAAGATGTTATTTTAGAAACAGGAAAAGAAATAGCAATAACTACAGATTATTCATTTGTAGGAAATAAAGATAAATTTGCAGTTTCATATGATGGAATTGTAAAAGATTTAAAACCTGGAAATATAGTTTTATTAGATGATGGTTTAGTGGCACTAGAAGTAGTATCAGTAAATGGAAATGAAATAAAATGTTTAATAAAAAATAATGGAGAATTAGGTGAACATAAAGGTGTAAACTTACCTGGTGTTTCTGTTAGTTTACCAGCTTTAGCTGAAAAAGATATAGAAGATTTAAAATTTGGTTGTAGAGAAGGCGTGGATTACATAGCTGCTTCTTTTATAAGAAAAGCAGGAGATGTAGCAGAAGTTAGAAGCGTATTAGATGCAAACGGTGGAGAAAATATAAAAATAATTTCAAAAATAGAAAGCCAAGAAGGTGTAGATAATTTTGATGAAATTTTAGAATTATCAGATGGTATCATGGTAGCAAGAGGAGATTTAGGAGTAGAAATTCCAGTAGAAGAAGTTCCTTTCGCACAAAAAATGATGATCAAAAAATGTAATGAAGAAGGAAAAGTAGTTATTACAGCTACACAAATGTTAGATTCTATGATCAGAAATCCTAGACCAACAAGAGCAGAAGTAGGAGATGTAGCTAATGCTATATTAGACGGTACTGATGCAGTAATGTTATCAGGAGAGTCAGCTAAAGGTAAATATCCATTAGAAACAGTAAAAACAATGGCTGCTATTGCTGAAAGAACTGATAGATTCAAAAAATATAAAGATTTAGTTTTTGATGGAGATATCACAATTACAGAAGCTGTTTCAAAAGGTGCAGTAGATGCTGGAAACTTATTAGGAGCAAAGGCTATATTAGTATGGACTAAAAGTGGAAGAGCAGCAAGAATGGTAAGAAAATATGGTCCAATAGTACCTATTATAGCTCTAACTGATAATGAGCAAACTGCTAGACAGTTATCATTAACAAGAGGAGTAACAACATTCGTAGAGAAAAACTTAGATAAAACTGACGAATTCTTTGCAAGAGCAATGGAATTAGTAGCAACATTACCTAAGAACAGAAAAGGTGATATAGTAGTATTAGTAACTGGTATATCAGAAACAGGAACTACAAATACATTTAAAGTAGGAATTGTTGGAGAATAATATATAAAAAAATAGAACCATCTCAATTATTGAGTGGTTCTATTTTATTTTAAGTATTATTTTATTTTTACAGCAGTTCCAGAAGCTATAACAGCTAGTGCAGAACCTTGAGCCATTGATGTAATGCTAAACTTTACATTTATTATAGCATCAGCATTCAGATTAGAAGCTGTAAGTTTTAGTTTATCAAGAGATGAATTTTTAGCATCTTCTAACATGTCACTATAACCTTTAAGTTCTCCTCCTACAATATTTTTTAAACCTGCTAAAAAGTCTTTTCCAAAATTTTTAGAAAAAACTGTAGTACCTTCAATAAGATCAAGAACTTCAATATCTCTATTTGGTACATAACTTAAATTTGATAAAGTCATATTTTCCTCCTAAGTATAATTAATTTATCAAATTATACCATAGATCAATAAATAAAAAAAGAAAAGTAACATATACAAATATTTTAATAAATAATATAAATATGGTATAATAAGATTAAAAAAATAGTTTTAGTATATATTGTTATACAAAAAAAACTTCATGAAGTCACATATTTTATAAATATGTTATAAAATTAATTGTGAAAAAGGAGAGTTAAGATAATTATGAAAACTTTAGATAATGTAATAAATGAATTTTCTAAATTACCAGGAATAGGAAGAAAAAGTGCTGCAAGAATAGCTTTTCATGTTCTTGAGATGGAGAATGAAGAAATAGAGAGATTCACTGAAATTTTGAAAGAAGCTAAACTAAAAATAAAAAAATGTAGTGTATGTGGAAATTTAACAGAAGATAATACTTGTGAAATATGTACAGATGAAGAGAGAGTAAAAGATATCATATGTATAGTAAAAGATCCAAGAGATATTATGGCCTTTGAAAAATCTAAAACATTTAATGGTTTGTATCATGTTTTGGGTGGTATAATTGATCCACTAAATGGTGTTACTGTGGATGATTTAGATATTAATAAATTAGAAAAAAGGTTAACAAGTGATATTAAAGAAGTAATTTTGGCATTAGATCCAAGTTTAGAAGGAGAGACTACTTCACTTTATTTATCTAGGATAATAAAAGATAAAAATATTAAAGTTTCAAGGATAGCAAGTGGGATACCTATGGGAGGAAATATTGAATTTTCGGATATTGCCACATTATCAAGGTCTCTAGAAGGAAGAAAAGAGATTTAGGTTTTGGATAAGTAAAATTTATAAAATAAAATATTTTTAGAAAGCCAAAAAATTAATTTTAATAATGATGGAAATAGAATAGTATTTTACTTTTAGAATTAGGAGTTGAGAATATGAAAATATTAATTTTGAGTTTTATAACATTAATGTTAGTTTCTTGTTCCACATCAAAAGTACAAAAAAATTCAGAATTAGAGGAATTTGATGAAAGTAAGTTCTTAGGAAAATGGTATGAAATAGGAAGAATAGATTATTTTTTCCAAAAAAATATTATAAATTCTATAGCAGAATACTCACTAAATGAGAATGGAACAATAAAAGTAATAAATAAAGGGTATAATATTAAAAAAGATAAAGAAGTTACAGCTGAAGGTCATGCTGTAATTAAAGGTAAGGGTAGACTTAAAGTTTATTTTAATCCATTTTTTGGAGGAGATTATAACGTATTATATGTGGATAATGATTATCAATATGCTTTAATTGGCGGAGGAAAGCCAAGATATCTTTGGATTTTAAGTAGAGAGAAAAGTTTAAATAATGAAATTTATGATAAATTAGTTCAGATAGCTAAAGAAAAAGGCTACGAAACTGATAAATTTAAAAAGTATTAGAAATAAAGTTATAAATTAGGAGAAGTCTCACAAGAGATTTCTTTTTTATTACTTATAAAATCATTAAAAAATCAAAAAAGTATTGACAATAGGCGTTGTTTGTTATATCATTTATATAAATAATATCATCAAGAGGAACCGAGAGACAGGCTCTATGAAGTTCCAGCAACCTATACTATGTATGTGGTGCTAATTCCTGAAAGATGAAATGGTGTATCTTCAATTTTGCTTTCAGGATTGAAGATTTTTTATTTTGTAGATTTTAAAATTGTATACTGTATTATACCTGTCAATCTCATAAAATATGTAATTTTAAAATCCATTTAGATAAGACAAATTTAGGAATTCGATGATTTTTATTTCTTAGTTTGTAAAAGAGTTTACTATTTCAAGGAGGACACATTATGTCAAAAAATTTGTTTTTTACATCAGAGTTTGTATCACCAGGTCATCCAGATAAAATCTGTGACCAAATATCAGATGCCATATTAGATGCATGTTTAATAGATGATCCACAATCAAGAGTAGCTTGTGAAGTTTTTGCAACTACAGGTCTTGTATTAGTTGGAGGAGAAATTACCACAAATACTTACATTGATATACAAAAAATTGTAAGGGAGAAAATAAGTGAAATTGGTTATAAGCAAGGGATGGGCTTTGATTCTGATTGTGGAGTAATGAATGTTATTCACTCACAGTCTCCAGATATAGCTATGGGAGTCGATACAGGGGGTGCAGGAGATCAAGGTATAATGTTTGGTGGAGCAGTTAAAGAAACGCCAGAATTAATGCCGTTAGCCTTAACGCTAGCAAGAGAAATTATAAATCGTCTAACTATACTTACAAGAAGTGGCGAGCTTTCATGGGCAAGGCCAGATGCTAAAGCACAAATTACTCTGGCTTATGATGAAAAGGGAGAAAAAGTGGAGTATGTAGACACTGTGGTATTATCTGTGCAGCATAATGAAGATGTAACACAGGAAGTAATTCAAAAAGAATTAAAAGAAAAGGTTATAATACCAGTTTTAGAAAAATATAATCTTGATCCTGCAAAAGTGAAAAAATTTCATATAAATCCAACAGGAAGATTTGTAATTGGAGGACCTAATGGAGATACAGGATTAACTGGAAGAAAAATAATTGTAGATACTTATGGTGGTTTCTTTAGACATGGAGGAGGAGCATTTTCAGGAAAAGATCCTTCAAAAGTAGATAGATCGGCTGCATATGCTGCAAGATGGGTTGCTAAAAATATAGTTGCAGCAGGAATAGCTGATAAGTGTGAAGTTCAATTATCTTATGCTATAGGTGTAATAGAACCAACTTCTATTAAAGTAGATACATTTGGAACATCAAGTATATCAGAAGAAAAAATTTCAGAAATAGTATCAAAAGTATTTAATCTAACACCAAGAGGAATAGAGCAGGAATTAGAACTAAGAAGTGGTAAATTTAAATATCAAGACTTAGCAGCTTTTGGGCATATAGGAAGAACAGATATAGATTTACCTTGGGAAAGAACTAATAAAGTGGAAGAGATAAAAAAGTACTTATAATATTATAGAATATAACATATGACCATTTCAAAAATCTATTTTGAGATGGTTTTTTTATGAAAAATTTAATATGAAAAGTTATTATAGAGGATGATAAAATAAAGTAAATATGGTAGAATTAGAATGTAGAAAAAATTATTACATTGGAGGAATTATGAAGTATAAAATGTTTGTAACAGATGTAGATGATACTCTTTTAAATGATAATCATGAAATAACAAAGGCTAATAAAGAAGCAATTATGGAATTACAAAAACAAGGAGTGACATTTGTTCTTGCAAGTGGAAGACCCACAGAAGCAATGATGAAAATAGCTAAAGAATTAGAGTTGGATAAATATAATGGTTATGTGGCAGGGTATAATGGTGGCGAAATACTAGATATGAAAACTAATAAGGTTTTATCAAGGGAAAGTCTTACAAGAGAAGAACTATTGGAAATATATGAAGAAACTAAAGATATAGACTTGAAATTTATTACTTATAAAAATAATTTTAGGCTTCTAGAACTCGATAATATCAATGATAATAATACTTTGAAGTGCTATAAAATTTCTTAGAATTATATAAAATTAAGTATGTGGTATACAAATGATATACAAAATCTAGTTATATAAAATAGTAGTTATACTTTTAAAACTACTATTTTATTAATTAATTAGTTCTATAGCTTTTCTCAATTCGCCTACCTTTTTATGAGTGTAAACCTTTTCAGTTAGAGCAAAAGATTCATGTCCTATTATTTTCTTTATAGCTGTGGCATTTCCACCTGCATCATTTAATCTTGTTGCAAAAGTATGTCTGCAGTCATGTGGTGTATGTTCCATATTGAGAAAAATCATAATAGGATTAAATAATTTAGTATTGTAGTAACTATAATTAATATAGCCGTTATTTCTGATATTGCTTATTAGATAGTCAACTTCAGAATAATCATATCTACCTTGAATTAACTCTTTTATTCTAGGGTGAATTGGTATGATTCTATTTTGTCCAGCCTGTGTTTTACTGTCAGTAACAATAATAGTCTGTTCAATTAAATCAATATCTTCTTTTTTTAAATTAAGAAGTTCACCTATCCGCATTCCTGTATACACCATAATTAGGATTGTATCAATGTATTTGTGATAATCTAAATTATCCCATAGCCTACTAATCTCATCATCTGAAAATATAGTTTTTTTCTTTATAACAATATGTTTCCCTATTTTTAGATACTTACTGTAATCTTTTTGGATAATATCAAGTTGCATAGCATATTTAAAAATTTGGTTTAATAGACTTCTCATCAATTTTAATGTTCCATGATTTTTATTAAGATTATCAATTAAATTTTGCAAATGTACAATTTTAATATCTTTTATTTTTATGTTGTATATAGGTTTACAGTAACCAAAGCATGTCTCATAACCTTTGATGGTGTTTTTAGTAATGTTTTTGAAGTGTCTATCACTCCAATTTTCATACATCGCTTTAAAGGTAATATTATTTTCATCAACATCATATGGATTAGCATTGTATGAGGCTAAAGCTTGCATAGCTTCTTTTCTTGTAACATGGTAGCTTAAGTATTTGTAGATCCGCTTTCCCTCATCAGTCCATTTTTGGGTTATTCTGACAGCATAAGGTTTTCTTCGATTTCCAGATAATTTAAAAACAGATCCGTATCCATTGGGGTTACGCATAAAAAAATCACATCCTTTTATTTTTAGTAAAAGTGTGATATAATTCCACTGTCTAGGTGGTAGTTATATCACATTTAAAGTCTCTTTCTTGGTCGGGAGAGACTTTTTAATTATATTGAATCAAAAAACTTATCAATTGAGATTGTTAAAAGGTATTTCTTATATTCTTCTAAAACGGCCATCTTTTTTAAAACTTTTTCATACTTAATTACATATTTGACATATTTTAATTTCTCTGTTTTATTTAATTTTTCAACTCTGGGATCACTATAAGCTAAGCTACTATAATTAATCATGTTAGAACCTCCAAATTAGTATTTATTACTAAATTTAACTTCTTTCAATCTTTCTAATAATACTTTTTATCTTAGTTATATTGTGAATATTGTTGCTCCAATGTGCCATTATGTCATTTAAAAAATTATATTTTTCTAATTTTTTTGCGTCTTTTATCTATAATGATTGTAAAAAAGACCTCTATTAGAGATTTAACAAATAGTATAATATCAGGTTCAGAAACACCTTCCTCTATTAAATACCCTATGTCATTTTTTGTAAAGATCTCATATTCTGTTAGCTCTTTTTTGTTCAAATCCTTGATTCTTGGATCTGAGAGTATAATTTTATCAATCTCATTCATAGTTAATCTCCTTATTACCAATTACTTTCAGTAAAAGTTACAATAACCCTACCTTCACATTTTAAAAGCTCAGGTTTAAGCACTATAATGTCATCATAATTAGGATTAAATGATCTTAATCTTATGATTCCCTGTTTATCTATAGCGAGCTGTTTTATATATGTTTCATCATTATATGTAAAGATGCATACTTTACCATCTAATGCTTCTGGAGTTGAACATAGTTGAGGATCGACAACAGCCACAGAACCATCATGTATTGCCTTATCTAAACCTGTCATACTTTCACCTGATATTTTAACAGTATATACATCTGGATTAGTGCAGTATTGAACAGGGACATCATAATAACCTACTTCGTCGGTTAAATTTATATACCCGTTTCCCGCGCTTGCTTTCCCGTACATGGGCAGTCTGCGTGTTTTTACTATTTCTCCTACATTAGACGTGGGCGTTTTAAGTTTTGGTTTTTCATTGTCTGTCCACCCCATAAGATATCCAGGGTCTACTCTTAAACCTTTTGCGATAGTGTATAATTTATCAATTGGAAGTTTACTAATAAAACCGCTTTCATATCTTTGTAATGTGGAGGCCGTTATACCAGTTGCCTCTTCTAAATCTCTATAAGTAAGTCCTAGTTCAAGTCTTCGTTGTTTGATTCGATCAGCTACATCTTTCACTTGGTTCATTTTTAATTCCTTTCTGTTAAAAATATATTTATAATATATCTTATTTTGCGCAATAATGCAACAAATATTTTAAAGTATTAAAAAAAAATCGCATTTATGCGTTGACATTTTCATAAAAATATAGTATAACTATTTTGTAGCATAAATGCGAAAGGAGGTATTGAGATGAATTTGAAAAAATTAAAAGGACTTATTGTGGAGAAAAGCATATCTCAATTAGAACTGGCTAAATCTATGGGATTAACTCCTCAAACATTAAATAGAAAATTGAATGGTAAATCAGAATTTTCAATAGTTGAGGCTGATACAATATCGAAGCTTTTAGGTATATCTGATCCTTGCAAAATTTTTTTTAGCTAACTGTAGCATAAATGCTATAAAGTGAGACTAAAAAATTAATATAAAGCAAGGTAATTAAGAGTATGGATAAAGAAAAAATAAGTAAAATAACAGAATCTCTAGATGGCTTGACAAAATGCGAGTGGGAGAAAATAAAAGCATTTGTTGATATGGAATATAACAGAAAATTCAGCAAAATAAAACTAGCTGACTTAGAAGAATTAAATAAGGTACTTGAAAGAGAATTTACTCAGTAATGAAAAATAAGAAAAAGAGGTGATTAAGAATGGACAAAGAAATAACAGTGTTAGCAAAAGTACAGATATATCCAAAAAATGAAAAGACTTGGGCTGTTAATGGATTTGTTGTACTAGTAGAATTTCCAAAAGTCAAAAAATCAAATATAGAGGAAATGGCTAATGAATTTGCTGAAAAATCCAAAGAAGCTTTTAAAGTTTTTGCGTATGGTGGAGATATAGAAAAAGAAGAGTTAGGCGCGGAGTTTATAGAACTATTTTGTGCAGACTAAAAAAAGTAGCCAAAGCTACTTTTGCAAAAATTCATCAAAATTATCCATAATTTTATTCAAGTTACCTAAATTAACTGCAGATAGTTTAAGTTCTTTAACATTTTTATCATTTTTGAAAATATCAATGATAACATAGTCATCGTCATGTTTCCAGCGTTTATCTTCATGCTTAATAGGTTGAGGTGGTCGCTTTTTAAAAGTTATTCCATTAAATTGAATATTTTCAGGAGTATCGTCGTTTTGAAATTTAGCCTCGGCTCTAGTTACATTTCGGAAATCGTCATTTTTAAAATGTAAAAAAAGTTTTTCACGTTTATTTGTGGCTCTTAATAGGTATACTTCAAAACCATCATGAGTTAAAAAAAATAAATAAGGAACCATAGAAAACCTCCTTTCATAAATATAATAAGGAGATTATACCACAAATTAATAGTATTTTAAATAATATAATAAGAAAAATAGGAGGTGACTAAGAATGAATAATTTAGAGAAAATGGATAAAGAAAAAGCAGAAGTTAGATGTGAGATAACAGATAAAATACTAGCTATTTTTGAAGAGAACGAAGTCACACAGCATGAATTAGAGATAATAATGGAAAATGTATTAGGAGTATATAAACATTTTGGAATATTAAAAAAGGGCGTACATGTAAAAAAGTAAATAGAAGGAAGAAAGAATGGCACACTTTTCAACTGATAAATAAAGTCCAGAGTATAAATTAACAACTTTTAAATTACTAGATATAGAAGTAGGTGAATAATAAATGGAGAAACCAAAAAACATGAAGTGTGAAGATGCAGCAAAGATAATGGGGAAAGATGTAATGTTTGTGAGAATGGGACTAAGACAGAAAACATTACCTTTCGGACATGCAGTATTGACACAAACAAATCCAGATAGATGGTCCTATCATATAAGCAGAAAGAAATTTGTGGAATATATGGGAGAAGCAGAATAAAAATAAGAAAAACTAAAAGATAGATGGGAGAATATAAATGATGAATTCATTAATTTGGGCAGTAATATTTTTTTGTATCTTGTGTATTTTGGATACTAAAAAAATGAGAAATAAAAGGTTGAGAATAAAGAAAAATAAAGAATTTGGAAGAAAATATAATATTGAACTTAAAGTAGGTGAGTAAGAATGGAAAGGATAAAGACTACAGCAGAAAAAGAAGCTGTATTTTCAAATGGAGAATACAATTGAAAAATTAGATGAACTAATAAATACAGGGTTTTTATCAGCAACAGAAAAAAATGTATTATACAAAATGATGGACGATACTCAGAAAATATTAAGAGAAGTGGAATTAGGAAAGGCAAAAGTAGAAAGTAGAATAGTAACGAATTAGGAGGAGAAATGTCAGAAGAAAGAACTGAATCAGAGCATTTTGAGATGTTCTATGAAAAGTGGAAAGATTTAAGTATAGGAGAAATGCATGAAAAAATTATGGGACTATTTGTAGCTTTTACGAAAAAAGAACCACCAAAATCAATGTCAAAAGATTATACAGAAAGAGATTATTTAGAAGTTTC
Organism: Sebaldella sp.; assembly: GCA_018058425.1. Classification (GTDB taxonomy): domain Bacteria; phylum Fusobacteriota; class Fusobacteriia; order Fusobacteriales; family Leptotrichiaceae; genus Sebaldella. Next base: position 4,699 of record JAGOZX010000001.1, on the reverse strand, counting down.
AATAGAAGCTTTGGGATTTATACATTGTTTGGTATATGGAATTGATTATCCAACTTTTAAGGATAATGAAGAAGAATTTGATAAACTTGAAAAAAATAATAAATTATTGTGGCATTTAATAAAATTGAAAGCTGAAAAATTTAGAGAAGAAGTTTTAAAAGAAAATGGCATGGAGTTAATAGGAAAAGTTGGGGAAAATTATGTAATTACAGATCATAATAAATATAACTAGGAGGGCAAGGGAATGCTGAAATGGTTTTATAATCGTAAAAAACTATTGGAAGAAATAAAATTACAAGAAAAATATATAAAAGCACTACAAGATGAATTGAAACGTCATTTAGAAACAAAGGAATATAGAATAATAGGTTATGAAGATTTGAAAAGAGAATTAGCAGAGATAAAAGAAGAGTGGAAAAAAGTTAAAACAAATACAGATAAACTTTTAGAAGAGGTTCAGAAAAAAGAAAATATTAAAATAAATCAGGAGGAAAGAATATGAATGAATTAGTAGTGAAAAACGAGAAATTTGGAGAATTAGAAGTCTATGTAGATGAAAAAGGAAAGGTTTGGTTTCCAGCAACAGAAGTAGCAGAAATATTAGGATACAAAAATCCTCAAAAAGCAATAAGGGATCATTGTAAAGAAGCTGGGTGCACGATTCGTTCAGTCAGCTATCCAAGTGGGACAAAACAGAAAAAATATATTAATGAAGGAAATGTAATAAGGTTATTAACGAAATCACATATACCAGGAGCAGAAGAATTTGAAAGTTGGATATTTGACGAAGTGATTCCTAGAATTATGAAAACAGGGAATTACAGTATACAAAAAAATGGACCTGTAGCACCAATGACAATAGAAGACATGATAATAACACTAGCCACTGAAACAAAAGTAGTTAAAGGTGATATAGCAGAAATAAAAGATAAACTTAATAATCAAATGACAATAGATTCTGGCCAACAAAATAAGATTAGAAATTTAGTATCGAGAAGAGTGTATGAAAGGTCAGAACAAACAGGGCTAGAGAACAAAGTCTTGTTTAGTGCATTACATAGAGAGTTAAGAAATACTTTTGGAGTACCAAGTTATAGAGACATAAAAACAGTAGATTTTGAAGATGCAGTGAATTATGTAAAAGCTTGGATTGAAAAAGCAGAAATAAGAAATAATAGGGAGGCTTGAGAATGAATAGAAGTGAAGCCGAAGATCTATTGGATAAGAATTTTAGATTACTATGCGATGAAAGCGAGGGTTTAAAAGAACTGGAAATCCAAAAAAAAGAAGCTGGTAAAAAATTATTAATCGATGAGACAGAACTTAAACAACTTGAAAAAATGTGTAGTGATTTAGATAAGTTTTATATGGGAAAGAAAAAAGAGTTTTTTCATAAAAATATAGAAAATTTCATATATATTAATTATTTAACTGAAGAATGGAAAGAAAAAAATATAAAAAATCTTGATGATGTTTTCTTTGAAACAACAAATGAAACACCTAAAAGAGGTAAGTTTTCAGATATCTTACGAAAAATAATTGAATTTGAAAATGAAATAAAAGCAAAATGTAAAAAAGATTTTTTTATTCATAATGGTTTATCGGCTGAAATAGATGGTTTGAGAGATAATTTATTATTTAAAGCAATGCTTTTAACAGGAGAGGAACTTAAAACAACTAAAATAAATATGGAGGTTTGAAATGGAAAAAGAATTTTTACTTAAATTATTTGATGATGCTTTTGAAATAGCTTATGGAAAAAATGAACAAATTATTATTTTTAGATCTAAAATATTAGAGAAAATAGAAATTTTAAAAGACAAAGGAATAATTGAAATAAACGATTTAGACATGGAAATTCAAGGATTGGTAAAAGATAAATTACTAGATTTTTTTATAGGAAGTTCAAATATATTCAAAGAAATTTATGGACTTGATGAAGAAAATAAAGATGAAATGATAACGGTTTTAAAAGATCATTCAGAAGTAATTACAGGAGATTTTAGAGATGGAAACAAAGAATACAACTTATTGATAGCGGAGAAACGAATGTTACTTAAGGAATTTGAAGAGAAATTGAATCCAAAAGAAAAAACAGCATATTTCGAATTAGATGATCTTCAAGCAAATAGAGAGGTTTTTATTTTAGAATTAACATTTGAAGTAATGCTAACAATAAGTGAATTTTTGTATAATGTTGAAAGAATAAAAAAGACCCCTGAAGAGGTCATTTAAAGATACAAACTAGTTTCTTGTCTATTGGTCGTAGTGAAGAAACTAGTTTCAATTTTCTTAAATTATACCATAAAAAAAGTAAAAATAAAAGACCCCATATATTTATGAGGTCTGAATTTGAAAGTTGGAAAGTTTCAAATAACAAAATAATTTGTTGTTGAGATTATACCACAATAAAAAATAAAATTAAAGTAGGAGTAATTTAAGTAAAAAATCCTAATACTTACGAATACTATAGAAAAAAATATGAAGGGAAGTTTTTAAAATGAGATATTTTACCAACATAAATAATGTGAAATGTTTAGAATGGGGATTAAATGTAAATCAAGGAGCATTATTTGATCTGCTGAATCAAGCTTCATCATGGGCAGATACATACATAATAGATAATGAAGTTTTTTATCATGTATCGAGAAATCTTGTACTTAAAGAACTTCCTTTATTTTATGTAAAAGATGATACGGTGTACAGAAATTTAAAAGATTTACAAGAAAAAGATTTAATTGAATATAAAAAAGTTGGAAAAAAAGATGTAATAAGGTTAACTGAAAAGGGTAAGGAATGGAATAAAAAACTCGGATTTGAATCCGACTTAGGAGTGAAACTCGGAAACGAATCCGAGAAAACTCGGAA
>JAGOZX010000001.1:0-1731 GCA_018058425.1 Sebaldella sp. | reverse complement strand
TGTGGAGAAAGTGGAAGTATAGAAAAACTCATGAATCACTTAGGATTAGAAGGAGAAGTGAAAAAAACTAATAAGAGTGGACCAGCCAAAAAAGAAGTTTTAAATTTTAAAAAAGATGATTATAAAACTCTAGGAGTGTTAAGTGAAAATAAAATAAATTCAAAAGAACAATCTGATTTCTTAGAACAAAGAGGTATTTCTTGGCAAGTAGGTGCTGAATTGGATGTTTGGGTAAGAAAACAAGACGGTTGGTTAACTTTCATATATCGAAACCAAGTACAAGTACTAGCAGTTAAATATAGAGATTATAGGGATAAAGAATTTAGATTTAGTAAAAAAGATGGAACTGATCCTTTGTTTAACTCACATAGGATATTAGGAGAACAAGTAATAATTTGTGAGGGGGAAATGGACGTTTTAGCATGTGCCGAAGTTGGCTTTAAAGATATAGCTGCATCAGTTCCAAATGGAGCTAGTAGCTTAGGGTGGATTGAATATAATTGGGAGTTTTTAGAAAGTAAAAAAGAAATAATACTTGCTTTTGATAGTGATACAGCAGGACAAAAAGCATTGAGCGAAGTCTTGAAAAGGTTAGATATTACAAAATGCAAAACTCTGAATATGAAAGGTGAAAAAGATTTAAACGATATTCTGGTAAATCAAGGGAAAATAGAGCTTTTAAATACTTTAAACAATCCTATTGATGTTGAAATAGAAGGGTTAAAAGATATAGCAGATCAAAAATGCGATATTGGAGATACTGAAAAAATATCTTTTGAACTTGAATTAATAGATCAGCTATTTGGTGGTTGTAGGTTTGGAGAATTAACAATTGTATCAGGACAACCTGGAGCTGGAAAGTCAACAATTTTAAATCAGATAGTTTGCGATTTTGTAAATACAGGTCATAAAGTATTTTATTACTCTGGTGAATTTCCAAAAGCTAAGCTTAAAAGATGGTTGTATATTGTTTTAGGAGGAATGGATAGTCTAACAACAATTTACGATAAACACAAAAAAAGAGACAGCTATATTTTAAAACAAGGAATAGAAGAGAAAATAGATAACTGGATAAGAAATAAACTATTTCTTTATGACGCAGGAACAGATGCTAAGCAGAATGAACTATTAACAATCATGAAGTATGGCTACAAAAAACAGGGTATAAGACTATTTGTTTTGGATAATCTTATGACGATAGGTTTAGATGAAATAAATGATGATAAATATGAAAATCAAAAGAATTTTTTAACAGAGTTACACGAATTTGCAATAAATTATAATGTTCATGTATTTTTAGTAGCTCACCCTAAGAAAACGGAAGGTAAGAAAATATCGGATTTATCATTTTATGATATTGCGGGAAGTTCTAATATACCAAATTTAGCTGATAATATCTTATTTTTGAAAAGGTTATCCAAAACAGAAATACAAGATACTAAAGAAAAGCTAGGTTATAATTTTTCTACCGCAGCAGTATTGCTAAAAGATCGTGAATATGGAGAAATAGGATCATTTAAATTATTATCATTTCAAAATGTAACAAGAAGGTTTTATAATCCAGAGAATCAAATAGATATAAGGAAAAAATATAAATGGCTTGGAGAAGTTGCAAAGAAGGAAAATGGTATTGAAGAATTAAAAGAGATAGAAGAATTGTTAGGAGTGTGATTTTGTGGAATTAGAAGAAGCTTTGAAAATAATAAAAAAAGCCATTTTAAGAATCAAAGA
>JAGOZX010000066.1 GCA_018058425.1 Sebaldella sp. | reverse complement strand
CCTTTAATAATATTCAAATATCTGGTAATTAAACTTAGCATTACAATTTAGTGGTTTTATATCATATACAGCTTTTCCATTAACTAATCTTCTTGAGGTACTTATTGCTCCTTCTGAAAGTCTTGTAGTTTCTATTAATATTGGACTTACTATTATATTAGATACCGAAGAATTGGTATTTACTGATAAAGTTTCTCCATTTCTTAGATAAACAGGAGTAGTATTTCTTTGTGATAGAGTTGTAATTGATACTCTTACCCATGCATTTGTGTTAGGGAGACCGCTCATAAAATAGTATCATTCCACCTTGAACTACGGTTTTTTTAGTTGAATTGGCATCTGTTGTATTGTTGTATACTGCTAAGCCAGCTTTACTAAAAACTTGTAACATTCCTGATATATCTAGACTATTTCCATTTAAAAGTTTAACTTCTATTCCATTAGATCCTTTTTGGATAGCGTCTCCGACCCCAAACTTAATCTTATCTGTTGTTATACTGTCAGCTTTTACATGTTTTGCTTCTATTTGATTAGCAGCTATATGATTCGCTAAAATACTATTTGCTGATATGTTTTTAGCATAAACAGTTCCTAATATTAGCTTTTTACTTCCTGTATCAACTACTATAGTATCTCCATCTACTCCTATTTGCTCTCCTGTTATTTCAAGTGATTTTGCTATCACAGCTGTTGATTGATCACTTTCAACTCCTGCCATTGTTATGCATGATACTTTTATTTCATAAAAGCCTGGTTCTGCATTTGCCAAAAAACTTGTGCTGTTTCCTCTACTAAATTTTAGGTTCAATCCTGTATAGTTCCCCTGTTCTGTTATTCCTTTCATATATACAAGATATTCTTGGATATCGTCTCTATTTACTTTATCCCAACTTGCTCCCACTCCTAAATGCATATGTTCTGGAATCAGATTAATAGGAGCTGGTGATTTATCTGTTGGATATTTTATATTGCCATGTTCTATGTATCCATTATTCAAGTAACTTTCGTCAAATAAGTTTGACTTTTGATTTTCAAAATACTCTGTATTAGGCTTATATTCTTCATACTCTATTGCTTCTATTTCAAGTTCATTTTGCTTTTGAGTTATTTTAGTTAACTGAATATCCTTTGTTATATCTTCAAATTCTAGTTTTATTACATCTTGTAATTCAAGAAATGGTACAGTGTTTGTTCTCATCTTATGTGTTGTTTTCTCTCTACAATTCTTAAAATACAAATATCTTGCTACACTTTGAGCTAACCTTATATCTTGAACATATTTATTTTCATAAGTATGCAATTCTATTTCATGGTCCGCTAGATTCTTTTCAGTATAGGTTACTTTATTTCCTGTATATACTTTTATAGGCTCTCCATATATTTTAAATTTTTCTATAAATATATCTGAAGCTGTATGATTAAAAAACTTCACTTTTCCGCCATCATTATCCAGGATTAATTCATAATCTGTATATGCTATATATGTTTTTGTGCCATCTGAATTTGGAATGTATGCGACTACTTCAGGAGTTTTCTCTAGATTATTCACATAATCAGTTAAGTATTTTATCTGCCAATACTCGTTATTAGTAAGTGTATTAGCTGGAACTTTTACTTTTGCATCATCATTTTCATAATTTGCATTTTGTCCAGCTAAGATAAATACTGCTTCTCTTGGATTTGTTTTATTTTCTGTAAATGATACTTCTACTTTGTTAGTTTCAGGTTTAGTTATAGTTGATTCCAAGTAATTTAATATATTTCCATATTTTAATTTGTAATTTACTCTATTAGTATCCTTCTGATTTAAAAGACTTGTTATTTTAAGTTTTCCATCACGAGTTACCCATATATCGCCTACTACTGCTCTTACTAAAGTTACCAGTTCCTCTATTATCTGATTATCCTTTTCAAATTTTGCAACTGGAATTATTATATAATCACCTAATGTATGTTTCATTTCTTCTATTTCTATGTCACTGTCTTGAAATCCTAACTCTATAGCTAATTTATATAGTAGTGATTGATTCTTTGCTCCACTGTGATAAGCATAATAACCCTGATACACATAATCTTTATCAAATCTTTTTTTATACCCTATTGATGTTCTATCTTCTAGTGTTAATTTAATATATGTTCTTAAATGTTCACGGCGAATTACAGGTTTAGTTACTATTCCTACAAATAGTGATAGTTCTGTATTGTCAAATATATCTATTATGTGTATTTCATCGTTAATATTTATAATGTTATTCTTATAGCTGTCTTTAAAATCTGTGAATAGCATATCGTAAACATCAAAGCTTTTATCACTATCACCGAAATATATTATTTCCTTTTCTGTTGCTTTATCTACCTCAGGAGGTAAGAAAGTTAAATCTAATGTATTTGCTGCTATACTCTGAGTTTCATTTTCAAGGAATCTTGATATTTCCAAAGTATCATTATCCAAATATTCTGTAATATCTACATTTTTAGTTTTATTAAATACTCTTATTCTATGTTTTAAATTATTTTTCTCTTTATACGTTTTATTAATATAGCTTTGCAGAATAGACATTCCTTAAACCTCCTTCTTTTTACTCTCATGTAGCTCTTCTTTTATAGTTTTAACCATTTTCTTTAAAAAGTCATCTGCTTCTAGAAATCCATAATTATTAAGTGTATAGTTTATATTTATATCATTGGCTAGTAATCCTGTTGGTGTTTTATAGCTATTTGATAGTCCTCCGTAATATTCACCACTACTTGAGTTAGTTCCTTTAAAATCCAGTCCTTCTGCCTGTAATTGTACTTCTACCTTATCTAACTGTTCTTTTATGATATCGTATGCATCTTTAAAACTCCCTGCTCCTTCAAGTTGTTTTGTATAATCATCATTTAAAAAATATTTGCTGGCTAACGATTGGAAAGTTTGCGATTCATAAAAGGCTTCTATTAATCCATCTTTTACCGAGCTGTATATGCTGTCTCCTAAACTCATACTAAACTGACTAAATGAATTTGTATCTAATGCATCACGCATTGCCTTTTCTAATGCATTTTTTATATCATCAGCTTTTTTATTTATTTCACTATCTGGAAACATAGCATTAATTACTTCATCGCTTAATCCTGCTCCTTTTGCCTGTAGTTTTAATATATCCAAGACTTCTTTCATATCATTTTTTATGTTCTCAGTGTTTTTCAATTGTGTAAATTCATTCCAGAAATTCAGATTATTATTTACAAAACTTGATAAATCTTTTCCTCCTGATAATCTAAAATCAGCTAATTTATCAGAAATGTTTTGAAACTTATCATTAAAGTTTTCTTCTAATCCTTGAAAATTAATATCATAAAATATTTTGCTAATATTAGTTCTTAATTTTGTAAAATAACTTTCTAATCCTGTCCCTAAGCTCATTATTGTATCGTCACCCTCAATAATTTTGCCATAAAATGAACTTTTTACATCATTGAAAGCACTTATTATTGTTTCACCATTTTGTATTAGTGCATTTACCTGATTAAGTATTTCTTCTTTATATTTTTCTGGATCTTTCCCCATTCCTTTATAGATATTTTCTAATTGTTTTTGATACTCATTTCTAAGTTCAAATACATCTAATACTTCCACTCCATCAAATGATTCAAGAATCCCATTCTTAGGTAAATTCTTCGAATGTATTTCCATAGTTTTAATATCATCTATAAACCTTAAGAATTGGCTTTTTACTTCATCTATATTAGAATTATCTATACTATTCTTCCCTAATTTTCTTTTTAAGTTATTCATATCAAAGTTCTTTAAATATGAATCATAAAATTGCTCTAAGCTCTTTGAATCTCTTGCAGTATATTTCCATGCATCACCAAAATAATCATCAAAGGATTGATTCAAAGTACTATACGAATCCTTTGTCTTTGATCCAAATAGTTTTTTCTTCTTTTTTGTTGAATGACCTGTTGCGGTTATATTCTCATTAAATAAGCTCCCAGTAGTTCTTATCAAATTATCATAATAATTTTTTTGTTTATTTATATTTTTATCTGATGTATTACTAGCTATATTTTGTATAAGCTTTGTATTTAAATCTATTATTGACCCTGTAAGATCATTTATACTTTTTATTAAGTCTGTATTCTCTTTAAATTGTTTTTCATACCATTCTGCTGCCTTTTTTCTTTCCTCTTCATTTTTAGCTTTTTGTTTCTTACTACTTCCGAATCCTAAAAGATTGCCAGCACTTTTAAATAGTCCCACACCTGTACTTACTAATCCTGTTACCATTCCTATAGTTCCAGTTACATTTGATAGAAAACCTCCTATACCACCTAACATTCCACCAATTTTGCTGTTACTTGTTAATGATGTATTTTTTAAACTCTCTGCTAAAGCCGATAAGCTTTCTACTGTTACGGCTAAATTCTTTAAGAAATCATCTTTTAGTACTTCTCCTGCATTACTTAAATGTTGTGCCAGTTCATCTAATTGTCCTTTTACAGTATCAAATAGGGTTAGATTAGCTATGCTTCTTACTGCTGAATCTGAACTATTTGAAAGTTCTCTAAGAGATTCTATAAATCTTTTTTGCTGTTCTTCCTGGTCTTTTAAATAGTTTCCTGATGGTGTAAATCCTTCCATAGAATTTTTAAAAGCTTCTCCAAATGCATCACTAAATTTCTTATTATATATCCCCGATATATCTGTGCCTTGTACTGCTTTATCAAATAAGTCTTTTACACCGCTTATTAGGCTGTTTTGTATATCTGATGTATTTATGTTTAGAAATAGATCTTCTATTCCTTTTTTAAAATCATCAGTTAGATTAGTTTTTCTAGTTTCTTCTTTTGCCACTTTTTCATTTTTCTTAGCTTCTTCTAAATCCTTTGTGGATACTGCCATTAATTCTAGAAGTTTTTGAACTTCTGTTAGATTTACACTTTTTACAGTTTCACTTTTTACAACTTCTCTCGTAGAGTCCGTTTTTAATATTTCTTCCAATGTTGAAAGAAGTAAGCCAAATCCCTCATTAATAGCTTTGTTTTTATTGCTACTTGCTGGACCTGTTAAATTAGAAAGCATTTTTTTTATACCATCATACCAAGTCTTTACATCTTCTACTGTATTTACACTACTAAAATCTATATTTATTCCGCGAGTGATATATTTTAACTGCTCTCCTAACTTTGTGTTAAATTCTTGTAGTGTCTTCTTATCTTCCACTGTTAATAGCCCTGTTTCTTCTCCATCTTTCTTACTAGAGGTTGCTATGTTATTATTTGTATATCCTAAACTGTATTCTAATTGTTCTTTTTTTACATAGGCGCTATTTAACATTTTTTTCCACAGATCTATATTCCTTTGAAAATCTTTTTCCTGTTTTGTTTTAAGATTTTCAGGTAGTTTTGATAAATGGTTATTTACTTCTGTTAAAATACTCTGGAAGTTTTTTATTTCTGAATTTATAAAAGTTAATTCTTCCTGTAATTCATTGGCACTCTTATTTATTTTTTCTATTCCTTGTACTGGAACTTCTTTATTTCCAACTTCTGATTTTGTCTCATTTATTGGGTTTTTTTCTAATTTTTCCAACTGTTTCGTTAGATCATATATTGATTTTGCTATTATTTCTGTACTATTCTTATATACATCTGCTATTTTTTTATTAGTTTCACTTTCAGGCTCATTTGTATATTTTGCTATAGCTTTTATTTCTTCTATCTGATTTACTACACTGTTTTGATTCTTTTCTCTTTGAACCCTGTCTTTATCTATTGAGGCACTTAATTTTTCATTAGCTAAGCCTAGTTTATCAAAAGTGTCCTCTATCCCTTCAAATAGTTTAAGCTGTTTGTCTAAATATGTAGAATAGTCATCCGTTCCCTCACTGTATCTTTTATCAAGATCATTTTTAGAAGCCGTCACAAATTCTTCTATATTTTTAATAAGCTCATTGTAGACTTCCTTATTTCCATCTGATTTAACATCATATTTCACTTCTTCTGTCTTTTTCTTATACTCTTTACTGGTATTAGCAAAGAAAAGCTGTTCATTTAGTTTTTTAATTTCTAGTGTATATTTTTCTACTGCTGATTTATCTCCTAAACTTCTTGCTAAATCTCTACTAGTCTCTTTTATTTTTATGAATGATTGAATTAAATCAGCTTGACCCCAGTCCAGGGCTTTTGCAAAATCAATGATCTTATCCAACTCTAACTTATCTAATTGTTCTCTAGCATTCTTAATTTCTCCTGCTACTTTTGAACTAGTTACCGAAAAATCTTTTATCTGTTTATTAAGAGACTCAAGCATTTGTTCCCATTTATCTTTTTCAGCTTTCTTATCCTTACTGCTTCCACTATTCTTTTTGCCTTTATTTAATCCTGAACCTTTTTGTCTATCTATCGTTTCATTACTTACAGTTTTCCCTACTTCTGTTTTTGACAATAACGAACGTCCTAAGGCCGTTAGTCCATCTCCTGTTGCTGTATTTTCATAAATTATTGCTTTTGTTTCTAAGTTTCTTTGAACCATCTTATACAAGCCATTACCTAAACTTGTTATCGTTGTTTCTAAATTATCTCCTACTACACGGATCTCTCCTCTAGTATCTGCATGTTGTGATAACATCTCAGCTTTTATATCTTTTTTCCCTGTATTTAATTCTCCAATTACTTTATCTTTTGAATCTAGTATTTGACCCGATAATCCTCCTGCTTTAGCAGATAACTCCCTTGCATTAGCTGATTGTACACTGTCAAGTTTTGCTAACATTTCTGCTGTCATATTCTTCTGACCACTTAATATATTATTTTCATTTGTACTAAAACTTCCAAATATATTATTTAAAACTTCTGTATTAGTTGCTATCTTATTTTTTCCATCTTCTACTATTTTTAAAGCCTTATCATATGCATTTATCTTCTTTTCTTCTTGACCTAAAAAATATAGAGTATATTCTTCTAAGGCATATTTCAATTCTTCTGCATCTTGTCCTGATCTTCCTGTTGTTTCTACCAATTTTGATATGGAATTATCTAAATCTGCTTTTAGTGATGTATCTCCTGCTGATTCTAAATATGCTTTTGCTTTTTTTAATACATCTTCATTTAACAAGGTATCAATATTAACTTCTAGTTTTAGACGTTCATTTAATTCTGCTTTAAATTTTTCTAAGTCTGTATCTGCCTGTACTATTGCTTCTCTATACTTTTTCACATCATTTGATAATTCTGTCCACATTTCCTCTTGCATTTGAAGAATTATTTTATTTTTTAATCCTGCTATTACACTTTCTAATGCTGTTCCTATTGCTTCATATTTTGATTTCTCATTACTTAAATTCCCTAGTAATTCTGGTTGTAATGCTACTATTTGTTCATAAAGGGATAATCTTTCCTTTTCCTGAACTGGACTTAAAGTCTCCATTTTAGATAATTCTGAATATCTTTGGTACAGGTCTTCTGCATTAGTTTTTAATTGAAAAAACTGTCCTGCATAGTCATCTATATTTTTACTTTTCACCATTTTATCTATAGAACCCATTATATTATTTATTACATGCAAAACACTTTCTCCTGTTGGAATAAATTTCTGTCCCAAAGTTCTTGATATATTATCCCAGTAAGCTTCCAATACCTTAACTTGGTTTGCGTAACTATCTATAGTTCTTTCTGCATCCCCTTGAACAAATACTGTTTTTTCCATCAGAAAATTATATCTTACCATTTGCTTTTGAGCTTCTGACATTTCTTTCCATTTAGTTTTTATACCTTGTGACAATGCATATTCTGCTGCTGTTGTTTCGTTTAAGATTATACCGTACCTTTTTAAAGGTTCAGTTTCTCCTGTTAATCCTGACTTCAAAGCATTAAATACTTGTTCCATATCATTATCATAAAATGATGAAAAGTCTGCTGCTAATTGTGATAAAGCTAATGACATGTCATGTAAATCATCTGTCTTTATGCCAGCTCCTTTAAATACTGCTCCAAATATAGCTGCTTGATGTTGTAGTTCAAAACTCGCTCTTCCTACATTTGTACTTATAGTATCGGCCCATTTTATTACTTCTGCACTTCCTCTTTCAAACACTTGTTCAAGTACATTATCAAGTTCTTTTATTTCTGACGCTGCATCTATACAACTTAATCCAAGTTTTCCTATTTCTTTTATTCCTACTGCTATCCCTAATCCTGCCAAGATTCCTTTTACTCCTCCTAAGGAGGCAAAAAGTTTTTCTAATCCTGATGTATTTCCTGCTTTACTATTGAATTTTGCTACTTCTTTAGTTACTGAGTTTAAGTCATTTCTATATCTCTCTAATTCTCTTGTATAATTATCTACTACACTCAGTATCGTTTCTACTCTATCTTGTTCCACTTTTTACCTCCTTATTTGGATTTTTTATTATTTGCTTCTTTCATTCCATGATTTATTTTCCCCTTAATATATACTAATTTAGTTATTAGCCAATAAGGATGTTCATCAAATGATTTGGATAATGGTAGAAATTTTATCTCATATTCTCCTCCTGCCATTCCTAATGATATTAATCCCAAATAATTCATATATTTCATAATGTCATCAATTACTTCCAATATGTCTTTATCTGGTGTCTTTTGCCCTTTAAACATCATTAAAGACGCTCTAAAGTACCAAGTATCATAGTCTTGGCTTTTAACTTTCCCAATTCCACCATATTTAAATTAGCCAGTTCTAATAATGCTTCTGTAAATCCCTCTCCTTTTCTATCTGCAAATTTAAGTAAATTTTCTTGTGTTTTTTCAACTTCTACTCCATCCAAAATCACCTTCTCTATCTGAGATAATAAAAATTCAAATTCTTTCCCATCTTCCAAAGAATACTCAATTGGAATAAACTCTAAATCATCTTTATCTTTTTTTATTCTCTGAATATGTGTATGTTTTTTCAAATAGTTCCACATATTTCTATATCTAGCAACTAACTCCACAACTATATAATCTTTATCTGAACCATATGTTTTTACATTTGTTATTTTACCTTCAGGTATTGTTTTACCTTCTTCTTTTCCCTCTAAATTTTCAGCCTTATTTTTTATATTTTTATTTTTCATGTCTTTATTATCTAAATTCTTTTTTCTAAACATTAAATCACTTCCTATAAAATACTTGTATAATCTTTAAATAATATTGATACAGGACTTTTTATAGTTTCATCATAAAAAGCTTCTAGTTCTTTAGATAAACCCCCAGAACCTGCTATATCAGTTCTTTCATTCTTAGATATTTTACATCTTGGAAATATAAAACTAATTGTTTTAGTTTTATCACTCATTAATGCAAATATTACTTCAACCTCATACTCACCATTTTTAAGTAAAAGCTCATTAGCAGCTAAATAACTATCTTTGTCAAATTCATTAAAAGTCAATCCTAATGTTGTTGTTCCTCTATCTGATTGAGTTATTGATTTATAATGGACTGAATTCAAAGCTTGTTTCCCCTCAAGTTTGTTATCAAAGTTCATATCAATTGATTCTATTTTTGATGTTATATCTGTTCCAGATTCTTTTATAGTTGCCCCCAAACATATTAATGATTCTGAATTTAAAATATTGACTGTATTTGAATATTTTGTTGTTTTTGTTTTATATTCCATTCCAATAAGATTTATTGTTGCTGTCACAAAAGCTGCTATTGAGGTACTTATATTTAAACTTGAAACTAGACAATCTACGGCATACTCAAACATATTATTATCTAGATCGTTAAATCCTACTGTTAACCACTGATTTATTGTGTCTGTTGGTGTTAATTTCCAGTCCGTTAGACCATCAATAGCTCCTGTATATCCTGTCCCATGTAACAATAACTCTAATTGTCCCCTATTAACTTCTACCGGTATATCTCCTTCTGCTGATATTTTTGATAAAAAACCATCTCTAACAAATCTACCTGATCCTAGTGCTTCAGATACTGTACTGTCAGTCGATGGTGTTATTCCATAATCCGTAGCATTTACTTTAGACATTGTACTTGTTTGGGCAGTTCCTTTCCCTGTTTGTATTCCTATTAATACTTCTCCGTTCATTTCTATCTCTCCTTTATATCTAGATTTATTTCAAATATTATTAAGCCTGTGGTATCTTTTTCTGCTTCTTTTTCATTTCTCACCATGCAGTAATAATCAAAATTTATTATATTCGACAATATTTCTCTGTCCTGCTCCATATCTTTTAGTAACTTCTCTAGTTCTTCTACTTCTTTTCTTGAATCCGTTAATCCATCATTTTGAGTTACATAATATAGGGTAAGCCTTCTATTTCTTTCTTTTCTGTGACTTATTCCTATTGTACGTGAATCTATACTTTGAGGTTCTAATATAAATCTACCTTCTGCTAATGTCATTGATTTAAAAGTATAATCATTTAAAAAACCAAATTCACACTTTTTCTCGCTCAATTCACTTACTCTTTTTAAAAATACATTTACTACTTCCATTAAAACACTTCCATTCTTCTAGCTTTTTCCTTATTCTCATTTTGTAACCTTAATTTATTTTTCTTTATATTACTTATTAAATCTCTTAGAAATACACGTTTATCTTCAACAAGTGTTTCCATCTCTACGTCTGCAAATAGCTGATATTGAATATATGAATCTCTTATTAAAAGTATCTCTTCTTCTTTTAATTCAAATCCCTCTAACTCCATTTCTACATAAACTCTTGACGCCTCAGAATGTTTGCTTATTCTGTCTGTAATCTCTTCTTCTGTCATTAATTTTAAAAGCCGTCTTTTTAGAGCTAAAGGGAGCTCATATTTTGCTCCCATTTGTTCCTCCTACTTAGTTATATCTATTCTCACTACTGATTTTGGATTTGATATTATTGGTGTGAAGGCTGATTCTCCAACAAATAAAGCTGTTGCATTTAATACATCTGAATCATTTCTCATTATGTATTCTGCAGCTATTTTCTTTGGCATTCCTGTTGAATCCAGTACATCTACCCCTGCATGAGCTATATGTAGTCTTTTTGTTGATAATAGCGTCATTCTATTACCTTTAGCTATATCTATGTCTACTCCGTCCATACCCACTATTGGCTCACTTTCAAGTAATAGATAGTTAAATACTTTGGCCACTGCTACATATTTATCATCTATCATTATGTTTCCTAGTCCTAATTTTTGCACTTGATCTCTGAAAATTTCATCATCAATCAAATCATTCACTATATCTTCCCCAATTAATATTCTATCCGGCGTGTCTAATGAAGTTCTTTTATATATATTTATTTCTTCCTTCATTAATCTAAGGAAACTTTTAAAATCTGATATATCGTTTTTCTTTTTTGTTTTAACTGCCGGTATATCAAAGCTTATTTTTTCACCAGTATCTGCAAAATATTCGCCATCCGATAATAACTCTGCTGTTGATAGGTCCATTCTTGAGATTATGGCATTTTTTAGATATGTTGCTACATTCGTATATATTGATTCCTCCGCTTTTCTTTCTACCCCATTAAAATATGCAAGCTCTCCTGCTTTTATGTATGCCGCTTCATCTGCTGTTAATTGATAATACTCTCTTATTTTTCCTGGTGTCACTTTAAATCTATTAAACCCTTCTCTTCCAGCATAATTACCTTTTGTTTTATCATCATTTCCTATTAATT
The DNA here is from genome assembly GCA_018058425.1 of Sebaldella sp. Taxonomy (GTDB): domain Bacteria; phylum Fusobacteriota; class Fusobacteriia; order Fusobacteriales; family Leptotrichiaceae; genus Sebaldella. The sequence continues at coordinate 5,447 of JAGOZX010000066.1, read as the reverse complement.
GTGCTCTTACATATTTAGACACATAGGCATCATAAATTATTGTTGATGCTGGTGTTGTTATTTTTGTTCCCTTTAACATATCTAAATAGAACGACTTTTCTGTTGGTTCTATTTTACTTAATATTCCTGCGTATCTTACTATTTGCGCTATTTTCTTATCCATTTTCTTATCCATGGTATTTTCCTCCTAAAAATTTTGTCTTTCACTTAATTTTTCTGTAAATAAATTTTGTTGCTCCAATAATTCTATTACTTCGTAACCTTCTAAGCCTGATATGTTCGTCATATCTAGTGCTTCAATATTTAATTTACCTCTTTTTATTACTACTGAATTTGTTCCTGCGACAGCATTTTCTTTTATTACTCCTACTATGATATCGCCAGTCGTTCCATCATATTCTTTTATTTGAACTTTGTTTGGATCAGTTTTATCTAGTGCTACTATTACCAGCTTATCCTCTGCTACTGCTATATTTGACACCGCTTTATATGTTCCTGTTCTTGTTATTTCTATTACTCTATAGTCTGGTTTTTTCTCTACTGATTCTATTCCCATTTTTCCCATTTTAATTACCCCCATCTACTATTTTTTGTCCTTGAGCAAAAGGACTATTTGAATTTGTTCCCTGTTCTTGAAACTCTATATTGTTTGAATAATTAGTAAATCCTGAAAATTCTCCTGCTTGTTTCATAAATTCTGTTAATCCATCAAACAAACTTGTTTCTTTTTTATTAAATTCCCAATTCACTTCACTATTTAATGCCTCTGTTGCTATTTTTTCAAAGAATGGTTTGTATGCTGGAAGTATTTTTTTATCATTTTCTTTCATGAATTCTGCCACTTTTACCTTATTCTCTGATTCTTTTCTTATTCTTGCTGTAACTTCTGCTTCTATTTCTTCCGCAGTTTTAACTTTTGGCTTATCTCCTATTGTTATGTTTAATCTATCAGCCTGTGCCTGTATTTCTTCCTTTGTTAAACTCTTTAATATTTCATCTTTATTCATATTATCCTCTTCTCCTTTTTTATCTTCTTTTATTGGTTCTACTGCTATTTCACTAAACTCAAATAATATTGGCTGTTTTGAAAATTCTGCTCCTGCAATAGCTGGCTGAATTCCCACAGGTAATATTGCTACCCTTGTTAATTTATCTCCTGGTATTTCTACTGATACTCCTTTTAATATCCCATCTTCATAATAGCCTTTACCTTTTTCGTTGAAATTGACATCAGCGTATACTTCTGACTTATATCCTTTATCTACTATTTCTATATTACTGAAATTCCCTAACTCTACTGCTTCTTTATCTTCTGTCCATTGACTAGTATGAGAAAATATTCCTGTTATATCCTCTTTTACATCTCCAAAGATATTTTTTACTTTTTCCTTGTTAAATATTCCCTGTGGATACATTCCTGTCTCAAATATCTTTATTCTTTTTTTCATTGTTCCCTCCTTCCTATTCTATTTAAAATTTCTTTAACTTATGCTATACTTTTCTCATCTACAAAGAAAGGAGGAAGCGTATGGCATCTTCTACAAATAGTATCTATCAAATTTTAAAGGCTATTGATATTTCTTTTGAAAATCAAAATTTTGATTTTGATAATACCTTAAGTTTAGAAAAACTAAAAATCTCTAAACACCGTTTAAATTTATTACTTAACAACCTTATTGATGATGGTTTAATACAGGGATTTTTACGTTCACGAGCACTAGGTCAAACAATGCCATCATTAAAACCTCTCAATCCTAGTTTAACTTCGCAAGGATTGATGTTTCTTGAAGAAAATTCTGCTATGAAAAAAGCTTATAGTACATTGAAAGAATTAAAAGAATGGATACCTGGCTATTAATTTAAATTCGACCATTTGAAATTTAGCTCAGTGTTAAAAAACTCAAGTAATACAATTACTTCTTCTTTTGAAATACCTTCTGTTAAAGCTATTTCAGTTAATTCTGATGATAGCTTTTTTAAATATTTTATTCTTTCGTTTGCATCATATTTTCCAGTCATCTTTATCCCTACCTTTCTATTTTAACTGTCCCTTCTTCCATTTTATTATCCAATCTTTATATTTTATTCTCTGATCTCTGTTTAATCCCATAAATTTTCTCTTTGGTATATTTCTATTAAGATCACCAAAATTATGTGTTGCTGCATATTTTGTATTTGTTCCTACTATTGCTTCTGTTTTTGTATTTCTTGCAAGTATTGATCTTTTTAATCTCCCTGTATTTTGGAGTATTTTTGGCCTACCTTTTACAGCTTTTTTACCTCTTTTCTTTTTCAATCCTGAATTATATCTTGATATAATACTGTTACTTTTTAATCCTTTCCATGGTTTGCCATCAGGACTTGATTCATTTCTAAATCTCATGTCTACTTCTTTTTTCATATCCTTTGATATTTTCCCTGTTAAAAATGATGTATCATACATATTCTTTACTGTATTCACTCTTTTTTCTAGATTCTTTAGACTTTTTATTACTTTAAGCTTTGTTTTCATAATTTATTACCTTCTCATAAATTACTTCTACTTCTTTCTCTTTTTGATTTACATATCTTTTTATCTCTTTTATATGGTTTTCCCCTATATTATTTATAAAGCCTTTTTGCGGTTCTCTATCTGGTATACCGATTTCTACAGAATACCCATAATTTTCCATATCTTCTTCACTTAGTGCTGTTACTCTGCTTCTACACTTAAAATGATTAGGTGGGTAGTGTTTCTGCCAAAATGGACTATCTAATCTGTATATCTTGCCATCTAGCATTCTGCATAGGTCAGTTTCTCTTCCATCCAATATGGCATCATACAGTCCATAGATAAATCCATACTGCATACCTTCCTGTAATTGACTCCATTGTCCTACTGCCTGTGCATTTATTACTGTCTGATCAAATACTTGTCTTAAGTAATAGCCATCTTCTCCTAATCCTATATTGTCTAAATCTAGATTCTTTTTAAAATCTTCAAAAGTCTGGCCAAGTTCTAAATTCTTTAATAACTCTGCATAGATTATCTTTGTTGTTTCTAAATCTGTACTTCTCTTTATCCAAAAGTATTCTGCTCTATATTTTTCCGTTACTTTTTGAATCTGATCATACATTGTAGGTTCTCTATCAAGTAGCCAGTTTATGGCTTCATTGAAAGTCATATTGAATATATCCTGCAAATCTATTTCAGAGTAGAAGGCAAACTCACTTTTCTTTTTAAATTCAGCTACTTTACTTCTATCCTTTATTGTTAGATATTGTCCCCATAATTCTGATAAGATTAATGCATTTTTATGTTCTTCGGTTCCAGTATTTATATTTTGAATATCTTCTATAGATTGAATATTTTTTATTTGGTCCTTTATCTTTTTACTTATTCCTGGTATTATTCTTTTCCTGAGTCTATCCGTATATTCTATTGTTTTTTTGTTACTGTCTTCTGTGTTCTTCTTAGAGAACTCTGTAAATGGATTCCCTGGTATTTCTCTTACTTCTTTTTTCTTTATACTCTTGTATCCAAATACTTCCTGTAGCTCAGTCTCGTCTATTTCATATCCTGCCTGTGATAGCTTCACAATCTGATCCGCCTTTTTATTCATTTCATCCTGTTCAAGGTTTTTTATCTCAAGTTCTTTTTTACGATCTTGCTGTCTGTTTATTTCTATATAATATTGGTTAGGGTCATATCCATGGATAGAACCATCTATATCTACAAGTTTATCTAATTCTTCTCTTACAAAAAGAGCTATTTCATCTTCTATTTTTTCCTTTTCTTCCTGGTGAATTGTTCCTAACGCTTGAGTTCCTTTTCCACTTGCACTACCGTCACTTACCGTTAAGGTACTCCCCAGTATATTTTGGAATATTTTTCTTTCTAGCTTTTCCATTAGAAGTGTATGGATTTCTACGTTTAAATCTGATAATCTTATTAACTGGATACTGTCTTTTATACTTCCTGAATCTGACGGTACAGCTATGTAACTGTCACTTTGCATTGCTCTTAAATCGCTTGCTGCTCTCGCTACTTCTTCATCTGTTAAGCTTGTTGGAAAACCAAACATCATTATTGTGCCGCCATACTTTTCTATTATTCCATTCATTTTTCCTTTGATGTATTTTATTTCTTCATAGGTTTTTAGTATTGGGTTTAGTAGAGTTTCTCCATAAGGTTTGGTTACATCATCATTGTAGACCGCTACATGCCATTTCATTGGATTGTTTAAGTATATTTTTTCCAGCATCTTTGATTGGATATAGAATTCTTTTTTATCCTTATCATATTTAATTAATTCTCTTGGGATAAAGTCCATTCTCTCTATTTCAAATTGTTCATTGTAGATTATTTCATGCACTGTTATTTTTAAAAATGGAGTTTTGGCTAATTCTTTTAAAAAGTTTATTTTACCCTTTATGTTATTTAGCCTCTTTTGACCTTCTTCCAGTAATATTTTTTCCTCATTATCATTCTTTAGAGCTGTTTCACTTGTAAAGATTAATTCTCTTGAAGTAACACCTCTTACCAATGTTGATATTGCTGTATTTATATCTATATACTCGAATATTTCTTGTAATTCGCTTGCTTCAAAATTATTTCTATATTCAATGTCAAAAGTATTTATTTCAATTGATTTGTTAGCTATTCTCCTCAGTGTAGCCTTATCTACATATGAGGGTTCTCTTGGTTGAGATTTTTTTGATTTTCTAAACATTCCTTTTACCTCTTTCCAGTAATCTATTAAAATCAATTCCTTGTTTTGGTTGCTTATATATTGCATATCTCATAGAATCTATTAAATGGTTAAATGCATCTACTGGTTTATTTAGTACTTTGCTGTCTTTTGTATCCCAGATATATGATGATAATTCTGTTATGGTATTTACACATTTTGGCAATACATATATCTTATATTGCTGTAGTAATTGGATTCCGTGAAGTATAGAATCTGCTCCTTTTACACATGGTTTTATTCTTCTTATTCCAAGCCATCTTATTTCTTCTATACTCTTATTTTCGGCATGATCCGCTATTATTTCCTCTTTTGTATATCCCATATATTTAATTTGATTAGCAATATCATTATTAAGCATTCCTTGTTTATAGAACTCATCAAATATGTATATTTCCTTATTTTCTTCATCTTCTAAATATGCTATGAAAGCTGATGGATCATTAGTATATCCAAAATCCAGTCCAAATCTTGAGACTACACCTTTTCTTTTTGATATTTCTTTATAGTCAAATTCTAGCTCTTCCCAGTTTTCAAATATTAGACCTTCTGCTATTCCCCACTCTGCTTCACCTTCTACTTTATATCTCTTAGGATTATTTTTTTTCATCTTTTCAAAGATTTTTATATCATCTTTACCTAGAAATTCATTTACTTTATACGTTGTAGTTAAAGCTAGGATATCTTCATCTTCTATATCAAAGAATCTTGCTTTTA